>URZG01000043.1 GCA_900552325.1 uncultured Porphyromonadaceae bacterium
AGGGGCGGATGTCGGGGTAGGCCGTAAGGGGCTGCCGGCTGAAATCCGCCGCGCCATTCACCCTCTCAAACCCGTGAGCCGCGCCCCACGCCGTTTTGGCGCCCTGTTTCAGCAATTTTTCCAACAGACGCTGTTGCGACAGCGCGCAACGTTCCTGGGCGCGTTTCTCCTCGGAGTACGCGCCGTGCATAAACGGCTTGCTTATAGGGGTGAAATCAATCATTGCGGCCATTGGTCTGCCTTCCGGCAAAATATCCTACAAAATTAACACATTCTTCCCAATCCCCCGCAATCCCCCGCCGGAAAAAAAGTTTCATTCAGTCTCATTCAGAATTTTTGTGCAGAATTTTGGAATTAATTGGAATAATTCAGCGAGCCTGACAATAAGCCATACCGAACTATTCTTCTGATGTTTCATCGTAGGTATTAATGATATTTTGTAATTCCGATTCGGAGGGGAGTAATTGAGCTGCTTTTTCAGTAATGAAATCTTTTAACTGGTATTCAGCCACACCAAGAGGTTGGTTCATTCCCCGAAACGACCATTCAACTACAGTGTCATCTTTTGATTTACATATCAAAAGACCTATTGTAGGGTTATCATCGGATTGTTTCATAAGGGTATCCACTGCAGACACATAAAAATTCAACTTACCGGCAAAGTCAGGAATGAACGGTACGACTTTCAACTCACATACGATGTATGATTTAAGACGTGTGTGGTAGAAAATCATATCCGGAATAAATGTCTGGCCGCCCGGCATTTTTAGTTCAATCTGTCGCCCTACGTAGGCGAAACCTTGTCCCAGTTCAAGTAAAAAACGGGTTATATTTGCCGCCAGTTCATCCTCTAATTGTTTTTCCGTGGTTATCCTCTTGTCGATGAAGCCGAAATCATACGGACTTTTCAGTATCGCTTTTGCAAGACCACTATAAGGAGCCGGTAACTTTTCATCGAAATTCGTAAGTACTTTCTCCCTTTTGCCATATAGGTTATTATCAATCTCAGCAGTCAGTTCGGGACGGCTCCAACCATTTTGTATTGTCTCGCCAATATAAAATAGAGCCTCATTTACGGACTTACAATGTGTAAAGATAACGATATGATGTCCCCATGGTACCATGCTGAAATCTGATGGCATTTCAAAATCGTCAGCAACTTGTTGACGATTTTTATCTTTCTGAGAATAAAACTCATATCACCGTTTGGCATACTTAATGTTAGTTACGGAAAAACCCGATTGATTTGGAAACGCTGCCTTCAGGTCAAGGCTAAGACAATCGAAAAATGCGCTACCCCATTTTGCTGCTTCATGCAGTCGCGATATGTCTTTTCCCATCTCCCAATAGAACTCCAGAATAAAAGAATTTATCTTTACAGCCGCTTTAATCTGAGATTTATGGTAATGTTCTTTTAGTTTGTTGAGGAGATGAGCATATTCTTTACCGGCAACAATGGAATCTCGTTTTACAAAAGCAGGCCTATTTTCGACTGTGTTTTGCATATTTTATAGGTGTTTAATGGGGTTAATAATATTTATTCAATCTCATTCAGAACGCATTTATAACGTAGTGCGTTCGTTATTTGCAGTCGCGTTTTATGAAATTCATCGGCATTGACAAGTTCCCGGTAGTCGAGCACTTCTGGTAAACGCTCATTGAAGCCGTGGTTTTCCCGGCTCCATTACATCCTGCTATGATGTAAAGAGTTGGAGTTCTCATATAATTTCTGATTCAAATCCGAGGATAATGGCATCAATTTCGGCGGGGAGATGGTTTTCCTGCTCTACTGTTTTCTGTCACTAACTTATTCACAAAATTATAAATTATTTTTGAAGCGGCAATCCCTCAAATGAGGGATTTTTGTTAACTTTGCGGGTGGAACCGCCGCGGGTCTGTCGTGGCGGCAGTTATAGAGACACTTGCCATGGTATTATCAATGACCGGTTTCGGCACCGCTGTTGTCGAGACGAAAAACAAGAAATTTACTTTTGAGATAAAATCGCTGAATTCCAAGCAGCTTGATCTGACTATGCGCGTGCCGGTGGGTTACCGGTCGATCGAGTCGGATATGCGTGCCGTGGTGGCGCGTCGCCTGGAGCGCGGCAAGGCCGAGCTCTCCATGTATGTGGAGAATATCGGCTCTGAAAGCGCTGTGCAGCTCAATGTGGAGGCGATGGCGGCCTACAAGGCCCAGATCATGGCGGCCTCCGATCGCCTCGGAATCCCCGAACCGGCCGACTGGTATTCCGTGCTGCTGCGCTTTCCCGATACTGTAAAGGGTGAATCCGTGGCAGATCTTTCCGAGGATGAATCGGCCGCGATTATCGACGGTGTGAGCCGTGCGGTGGAGCAGCTGATGGACTACCGTGCCGCGGAGGGTAAGAAACTCGACGACTTCTTCCGAGCCCGCATTGCCCGCATAACCGACCTCCTCGCCGAAGTGCCCCGCTATGAGACGGAACGCATAACCCGTATCCACGCCCGCATCGAGGAGGGGCTGAAATCCATTCCCCAGGTGCAGTACGACAAGGGGCGTCTCGAGCAGGAGATGATTTTCTACATCGAGAAACTCGACGTGAACGAGGAGAAGCAGCGCCTGGCGCAGCATCTCCGCTACTTCATCGAGACTCTTGACGGCAAGCCCGGTCAGGGGAAGAAACTCGGTTTCATCTCGCAGGAGATGGGGCGCGAGATCAACACCCTCGGCTCAAAGAGCAACCATGCCGAGATGCAGATTCTCGTGGTGAAGATGAAGGACGAACTGGAGCAGATCAAGGAGCAGGTGCTCAATGCAATGTAAACAACAAAATGCCTACAACCAACATAAGACACTTATGAAAAAGGGTAAACTCATTATAATCTCGGCCCCGTCGGGCTGCGGTAAATCCACCATCATCGGTGACATCATGGACCGTGGCGAGCTCGATATGGAGTTCTCCGTATCGGCCACGAACCGCAAGCCACGTCCGGGCGAGGTGAACGGTGTGAACTATCACTTCCTAACCGACCAGGAATTCAAGGACCTCATCGCCCAGAATGCATTCGTGGAGTATGAGCAGGTATATCCCGGCCGTTACTACGGCACTCTGCGCTCCGAGATACAGAACCGCGTGGAGAGCGGCCACAACGTTATCCTCGACATCGACGTGCATGGCGGCGTCAACGTGCGCGAGCAGTTCGGCGACGATGCCGTGAGCATCTTCATCGAGCCGCCGTCGGTCGACGAGCTTCGCCGCCGTCTGCACCAGCGCGGCAGCGACTCCGACGAGGCCATCGAGGAGCGCGTGGGGCGTGCCGAATATGAGCTCGGTTTCCGCGACCGCTTCGATTATGTGGTGACCAACGACGAGCTTCCCCGTGCCATAGCGCAGATCGAGGAGATCATACGCGGCTTCCTCGCCAAGTGAAGACGGTAGGAATTTTCGGCGGTTCGTTCAACCCTCCGCACCTGGGCCACACGGCTCTGGCCTCCGCCGTGGTGGAGGCGGGGCTGGCCGACGAAGTGTGGATGGTCCTTTCACCGCTCAACCCTCTCAAGGAGGCACCTGCCGAACTGGTGGCCGACAGTCACCGCTGGCGTATGCTGCAGCTTGCCGTGGAGGGTAAACCGGGGCTGAAGGCCTGCGATGTGGAGCTTTCAATGCCCCGTCCGTCCTATACCGCCGCCACCATGCGGCGCCTCACGGAGTTATATCCCGATGTGCGTTTCCGGCTGGTGATAGGGCAGGACAACTGGGAGATCTTCTCCTCGTGGCGCGAATCCGATACGTTACGGCGGCTCTTCGCCCCGATCGTGTACCGCCGCGGGGTCGACGCGCCGCCTGTGACGGGTGCCGACACGCTCCCGGGCGCTCCGCTGCTCCCCGTATCGTCCACCGACGTGCGCCGTGCCGTGGCTGCCGGGCTGCCGGTGAACAATATGGTGGCGCCGGAGGTATATAGATATATCATAGAACACAAGTTATATAAGCGATGAGTACTTTAAGCCCCAACACAGTAGCCTTTATCGGGCTGTGCAACGAATACCGCCTCGCAATGGAGTCGGCGCGCGAGACGGAGCGCGCCGGGTTCGTGGACAGTATGCTGCGCCTCCTGCCGCGTCTGTATATCTCGGCCACCGACCTGCGTCGCGATCCTTTGCTGGAGGATGAGGTTCCCTATCTGGCAGAGGTGCTCGACGAGGATTATTACGAGGCGGTGCGCCGCAACGTGGAGTCGCTTCTCGGCCCCGACGATGTTTATCTGGAGGTGTTCGAGGAGGATATGAAGTACTCCGATACTCCTGTGGCGGCTTCCATTTCAGAAGGTCTTGCCGATATTTTCCAGGTGGTTTTCAACTTCCTGCATACCGTAGGGGAGGCCACCGACGAGACGATATCCTTAGCTGTCAGCGCCATCAGTGATGATTTCCGTTCGTTCTGGAGCGGCACCCTGTGCAATGTGCTCCGCGCGCTGAACCACCTGCGTTACTCCCAACCCGAAGAAGAAATCTGACATCATGACACCGGCCGAACGCATCGACACCCTCCGCAAGGAGATCAACCGACACAACTATAACTATTACGTACTCAACGCGCCGGAGATCTCCGACCGCGATTTCGATATGCTCCTCAAGGAACTTGAGGAGCTGGAGAAGGAACATCCCGAGCTGGCCGATCCCCTCTCGCCCACACAGCGCGTCGGTTCCGACCTCATGCAGGGATTCGAGTCGGTGGAGCACATCCACCCGATGCTGTCGCTCTCCAACACCTATTCCATCACGGAGGTCGACGAGTGGTTCGGGCGTGTCAGGCAGACGCTCGGCGGCGAGAAATTCGATGTGGTGGGTGAGATGAAGTTCGACGGCACTTCCATATCGCTCATTTACGAACACGGGCGCCTGGTGCGTGCCGTGACACGCGGCGACGGCGAACGCGGCGATGTGGTCACGGCCAATGTAAAGACAATAAAATCCATACCGCTGCAGCTGCAGGGGAAGGGGTGGCCCGATTTCTTCGAGATACGCGGGGAGATACTCATGCCCTGGAAGGAGTTCGAGCGTCTTAACCGCGAGCGTGAGTTCAACGAGGAGCCGCTTTTCGCCAATCCGCGCAACGCCGCGGCCGGTACGCTCAAGACTCTTGACACGCGCGAGGTGGCTCGGCGCGGGCTGGATGCCTATTTCTATTATCTCATAGGGCCGGACCTCCCCGCTGACAACCATTTCGACAATATGATGGCAGCCCGCAGCTGGGGCTTCAAGGTGTCGGAGATAATGAAACCGCTACATTCGCTCGAGGAGGTTGACGAATTCATAAACCATTGGGACGTGCACCGCAAGGAACTCCCCGTGGCTACCGACGGACTGGTGTTCAAGGTCAATTCACTGCGCCAGCAGCTCAATCTCGGTTTCACCGCAAAGTCGCCCCGTTGGGCGATCGCCTACAAATTCCCGGCTGAGAGGGCGCTGACAAGGCTCCGTTTCGTGTCGTTCGAGGTAGGACGTATGGGTATCGTTACCCCTGTGGCCAATCTGGAGCCGGTGCTGCTGAGCGGTACGGTGGTGAAGCGCGCCTCGCTCCACAACGAGGATATCATCAGGAATCTCGGCATACATGAAGGCGATCTTCTTTATGTGGAGAAAGGCGGTGAAATCATCCCTAAGATTACCGGGGTCGACGAGAACGGCCGCGAGCCTGGGGCACGCCCCGTTGAGTTCGTGAGCCATTGCCCCGCCTGCGGCACTCCGCTGGTGCGGGTCGAGGGGGAGGCCGCCTGGCAGTGCCCCAACAAGTTCGGCTGCCCTCCGCAGATTGCCGGACGTGTGGAGCATTTCGTCGGACGCAAGATGATGAACATCGACGGAGTGGGGGAGGAGACCGCGCAACTCTTCCTCGACGCCGGACTTGTGAGCGACATCGCCGACCTCTACGACCTGCGTATGGAGGATATGATGCGTCTGCCGGGATTCGGCGAACGCTCGGCACGGAAGGTGCTCGACTCCCTCGAGGCTTCGAAATCAGTGCCTTTCGACCGCGTGGTCTATGCCCTTTCCATCCCCTTTGTGGGGGATACCGTGGCGAAGAAACTCGTAAAGGCCTTCCCCACGATCGACATGATAATGCAGGCCTCGGCCGAGGAGCTTGCCGCCGCTCAGGATATCGGCCCGAAAATCGCTGAATCCATCGTGGACTATTTCGCCAATCCTGTCAATCAGAATATTGTGGCGCGTCTGCGAGCCGCCGGAGTGCGGATGGAGGCCGAGAAGGTCGATGCCTCCGGGCAGTCCGATCTCCTTGCCGGAAAATCGATAGTCATCTCCGGCACCTTCGCACGATATTCGCGCGACGAATACAAGGAGCTTATCGAACGCAACGGCGGTAAGAACGTAGGCTCCATCTCAAAAAAGACCGATTTTGTTCTTGCCGGAGAAAATATGGGCCCCTCCAAACGCGAGAAAGCCACTTCACTCGGCATCCCCCTGATCGACGAAACCTCGTTCCTGAAAATGATAGGGCAGGAATAACGGCCACGGTAAACCTTTGCGTAGCGGGATTGTTATATTTTCATAACACTTTAAGTGAAATTTTATGAAAAGAATAACTCCCGCTTTAAGAAATATTTCGCTGGCGATTATGGCCGCCTCCGCAGTGTTTTTGACAACGTCGTGTCAGTCGCAGGCCGAAAAACTTGCCGAGGAAATCGCAGGCACCTGGAGTTCGGCTCCCGAGCAGATTACAACTTCCGGAGCTACGCGCACAACGATGGTGCGTGTGATGGATTTCACCCGCACTCCGACGCTACCGACGGTGCCGTGACAATGACGGCGCTTATTACCGTCGACAACGTGATGCCGGCTTCCGGACAGCTTGATACCCCCCTGACGATCACGGCCTCAGGAGCCGCCACCATCACCGGCGCCTTTCAGGTAAAGGATCACGACGATATTCTGATAAGCCTCGATTACTCCTCGCTCCAGGTGTCGGTAGATCCCGCCGCCGTACAGCTCAACTACAATATTCTCACACAGGACGCTTCTCCCGAAGTAGAGTCGTTGCGTCCGGGCGCCCTCCATCTCGCCACCCAGCAGATACGCCAGGCGGCCACCTCCGTGTTCTCCAACCTGACGGAGATAGAAGATGTGAAGATCCACACCGATCTTCTCTCCTGTGAGATCGCCCACAAGGACCTCTCATTCCGCCGTCAGCAACCCCAGTAATATAATTCCCGAAAAGGGTATTGCTGCAGGAACGCTCCGTAGACAGTCCGATAAATGTCTGAAATCCAGCATTTATTCGCGGACCGTCCACGGAGCGTTCCTGCATGTATATATAATTCGGCATTTTTGACTTACACCCTGAACAGCTCAGCGGGCTGTGGACTTGTCGTTATTGTTTTTGCGGATGTGGCTATTATGTCACCGAAAATTCATATCTTTGCGGAATCAGATAAAATTGTTGATTCTCCAATGTTATGAAGCTGCTTTACCGATTCTTTATCGCTGCATTCTGTGTGCTGATGGTCTCCTGCTCCGACGAACCGGATGGTCCCGAGCCTCCCGAAACAACGGATTATCCCGACTGCACCGTTTCGGATAATAACTCCACTGTCGTGATAAACGATGATAATACTACATCAACCGGGGTGTCTTTCAGACCTTTGGATGATTACGACTTTGTGCTGGACGGCCTGATCTATTCCATCGGTTACGGAACTATGACCATAACCGGCTCCGAACCATCGTCGGTTTCGGGCGACGTAAAGCCTTATTCCTCCGTGGTATATAAGGGCAATACCTACTCTGTTACGGCAGTGGGGGCAAAGGCTTTCCGCAACTGTGCGGAAATGAAAAGCTGCTCCCTCCCGCAAAGCGTGGTGAAGATAGAGTCAGGCAATGAACTGGGTGCTTTCAGCGGGTGCACGAAACTCCGGGCAGTGTTCTTCCCGAAAGGCATCAAGGATATAGGCGACGAGTCGTTCCGAAACTGCGCGTCTCTTGCAGTGGCGTATATCCCTGACGGCACGGAGCGGATCGGCTACGACGCGTTCTATGGCTGCGAATCTTTGAAATCGGTAAATCTGCCTGCCTCGCTCAAAAATGTGAACCGGGGTGCTTTTGCCGCCTGTAAATCGCTGATATCGGTTAAACTTCCGGAAGAAGCGTGGTTCGACGATGGCGTTTTTGCCTATTGTACCTCCCTGAAAACCGTTGAGATACCTGATGGATGGCTTATCTTGCCGGGCAGCATGTTTGCCGGTTGTGTATCTCTGGAATCCCCGAAACTTCCTGCCGGGATGATGAGCATTGGATTGAACGCCTTTTCGGGGTGTACCGCCATAGAATCTATTGATCTGCCATCGGATTTGCAGATGATATGGACCGGAACTTTCGCCGGCTGTACGTCGCTCAAGACGGTTAAAGTCAACGGACGATGCAATGGCTTGCGGGATAATGCCTTTGCCGGATGTTCATCCCTGAGGTCCTTCACATGCACATCAACCGAGCCTCCGTTTCTGAAAGCCAACGTCTTTTCCGGTATTCCGTCCGACGCTACCCTTTATGTGCCGGCAGCTTCTGTAGATCTCTACAAATCCTCTTCCTGGGGCGACTACTTCAAAAATATAGTTCCCTTGAACTGATCTCAACTGCGTATATAGATACCGGAACGGGTCAGTCTGTGATGGCGCCGGTTTTGTCGATGCGGTAATATATGCGGTCAAGGATTACCGTGGCTTTGCCGTCAGAGAACGGCCACGCATTGTCAAAACGGGCCGGAATCACGAGCTGTCCCTCGGTGTTGATATATCCCCATTTGCCGTTTATCTTCACTGGGGCAAGTCCTTCGGAGAAGTGGCTGACACCATCATAATCAGGGGCGATGACCATATTGCCTTTACTGTCGATAAATCCATATTTCTCACCGCTTCTTGCTCCGGCAAGCCCCTCCGAGAAACCATAAAGGAGTTCATGCACGGCAGGGATGACCAACTCGCCTTTCGGGTTTATGGCGCCGAATTTCCTGTTGGTTTTCACCACGGCAAGTCCGTCAGAGAACGGCCCGGCAAAGTCGTATTGCGGTGTTATGACTACCTTGCCGCTTTCATCGATATATCCCACTTTGTCGTTGAGCGTCACCTGAGCCATCCCTTCATGGAAATCCTCGGCAAGGTCGTAGGCCGGGGTGACGGCTATCCGGCCGTTCCTGTCGATGAATCCCCAGCGGCCGTTCTCATTGTTGAGTATACGCGCGAAGCCGTTCTTGAAGTCGCACACCGAGAAGTTGCGGTCCATGAATATTTCCCGGTTGTTACGGTCGACGATACCTTCTGCGCCGCCGAAGCAGGTGACGCGCAGAAGCCCGTCGTTAAATCCCCAGACATACTCGTATTTCAGGGGTATGACCACATTGCCCGCTTTGTCGATATACCCCCTCTTGCCGTCAATACGGACCTCGGCCACACCGTCGTAAAACGGCTCGGCTTCATCGTATTGCGCGGCGATTGTCATTTTCCCGGTGCGGTCGATGTAACCCCATTTTTCTCCGGTTTTTACCGGGATAAGATCTTTCGAAAATTTCCAGAACCGGTGGAAGTAGTCATATTCCGGCTCGATCAAAACTTTGCCGTGGTTATCGGTGATCCCCCATTTGCCATTGTCTCCTTTGAACAGTTTATAGAAGAAGTCAGAGGGCGATCCCGGTGCCGTTGCCTGTGCGGCCGCCTCACGGAGCGCTCCGGTTATGGTGGTGAGTTCACCTTCCATGACTTTGGCATCAAGGGTGACGGAGGTATATCCCTGGTGTGACACTGTGATGTTGTGGGTTCCGATGAGGAGGTCGCGGATAACGTCGGGCGTGGTGCCGCGGTGGCTGCCGTCAATGGCTATCGCGCTTCCTGCCGGCTCGTAGTCCACGTTAAGCGAGCCGGTGATCGGCGCGGGTGCGGGAAGCGTTACCGTGCGCGAATCGTTTGTGGCCACAGAAACCACCTGTTCCACCGTGCGGTGACTTTCCAGGCGTCCCTCCACAAGGTAGTCGTTCGGGAAAAGTTCCCCCTGCCATGTGCCTTTGCCCACGCGCTCGCCGTTGATGTATATTTCTGTCTCGGGGTTCTCGCATTTCACGGTTACGGTGCCTTTTGTGGAGCGCAGTGTTATGGAGCGTTCCATGCGGCTGTCGCCCATCGTCACCTCCCCGTCGGTCGCCAGATACCCCGGGGCTTCCACATGATAGGTGTATGTGCCGCCGCCGCGCAGCAGCACTTTCGCCAGGCCGTTGTGGGTCTCGCAGATCTTGCCGTCGACCACCACCCGAGCGTCCGCCGGGCTTACGGTCAGCATCAGGTAGCTGTAAGCCGCCGAGGCCGGGCGCTGTGCGCCCTTTTCGGGGAGCGACAATGTTATGGCGTAGGTGCAGTTGGCCTGCAATCCCTCTATGCCGTAATCCGGGAAATTTATCATCAGCGGCAGAAAGGATGCCGACTCTATCCGCATCATCCGTGAGCCGGGGGAGAGGAACACGCGGTAATGGCCGGTGCGGTGCTCCACATCGCCGATAACGTTGCCCGAGAACGTCACATCGTCGGCAAGAACCTCCACTCTCACCAGCGCGCACGACGCCCCGTTGAGGTCGCGTCGCTGCTCAACCGTCCGGATAACCTCGAACGGCAGCAGCTCCACGCGCTCCACCGCCGCCTTCTGGCCAGCCGCGCCGATCACGCAGCACACCATCGCGGCAACCATCATATATCTTTGTAATACAGTCATCTGAAAAATCCTTTTTTACACCTGCAAAGATACACAATTTACCCCCTCCATCCAAACCGCCGCCCCCCTTTTCCGGTTTCTTCCCCCTCCCTTTACTCGCCATTTGGTCTCCCACTGACGTTCCGAACCTGTTTTCGGTCGAAGACCGTTGTTATGGTTAGCCCCTTGATAAGGCGCATTTGCGCCGGTTCATGGGGATTTGGGGATCGAATGATGGAATACAGCCATGAAGAGGCTGATTATGAATTTGATTCCGTCTACAGACTCATCGGCCCCAACTGTTTGGCTTTTGAGTGTCTTTGATTGAGTTTCTTTGATTCCATCTTCATCGTAATCTATTAGAGGTATTCCTTTGAATTTTTGTGGATTATTCGTACCTTTGCACCAACTTAATTTTATCGCAATTTATGAGAAAGACGCATCTAATACTGCTTCTCTTAGCTCTACCTTTGGCTTTTACTTCATGTAAGTCAAATGAAGATAAGGCCAATGAACTGGTTAAAAACGAACTTTCCAAGACATTATATGATTTTGAGAGTTATGAGCCTATTGAGACAAAAGTTTCAGAAGCTTATGAAACTGCCTATAATGACACAACATGTTTTAGGCAAGCATTAGCTATTTCCTATATAATGGGAAAAACTTCAATAGCGTTTGAAGAAGCAGAAGAAGCCAAAGAACAAGCGGAAATTTGGGGTCCTCCGACCTATTATTCATCCTCATATTCAGATAGCCAGTATCGCAAATACCGAGATAAAGCCAAAGAGAAAGCTGAAGAGGGTCTTAAGGGCTACGAGCTGTTCAAGACAATGGGATTGGCCTTAACTGATTCAATCAAACTTCTTGATAACAAGAAAATTATTGGATGGGAAATTAAACATCGTTTCCGTTGTAAAACAAAAGGAGGGCAAAATACGATTGCCGATTATCGCTATATCGTTGACCACGATTTTAAGACGGTTTACTTCTGTGAAGATGCGGATGACGATGTATACAAACAAGCTCGAGATATCTTAGAGTTAGCAATAAAAGGCGATTTAATAAATTTTGATAACGATTAATAAACCAATCAATGAATACGCTTAAAACTCTACGCTCTATTGCATTTGTCATTATAGCAATAGTCTCTTTTATTTTCTCATTTAAAATTGATGATATGAACAATGGAGACTATGTGTCTTCTTCAATGTATGGTGGTGACGCTTACACTGGTATTCAAAATGCTTCTGCCGAAACAGGTT
>URZG01000044.1 GCA_900552325.1 uncultured Porphyromonadaceae bacterium
AGGCACTGCACACCCTTGTTCTTGAAGGAGGAGCCGCAGGTCATGGGCACGATATCCATCTTGAGGGTTGCTGCGCGGAGGGCACGGCGGATCTCATCTTCGGTAATGGTGGAGGGGTCGTCGAAGTACTTCTCCATCAGAGCGTCGTCGTATTCGGCGATTTTCTCCAGCATCTTGTCGCGCCACTCCTCGGCTTCAGCCTGGAGTCCGGCGGGAATCTCCTCTACGGAGTATTCGGCACCCATAGTCTCGTCATGCCAAAAGATAGCCTTCATGGTGATGAGGTCAACGAGGCCTTTGAAAGTCTCTTCGGCACCGATGGGTATCTGGATGGGGCAGGGGTTTGCGCCGAGCACATCCTTCACCTGGCGTACAACCTCGAAGAAGTTGGCGCCGGAGCGGTCCATCTTGTTTACGTAGCCCAGACGGGGCACGTTGTATTTGTCGGCCTGACGCCATACGGTCTCCGACTGGGGCTCAACGCCGCCTACAGCGCAGAAAGTAGCCACGGCACCGTCGAGAACGCGCAGCGAGCGCTCTACCTCCACGGTGAAGTCCACGTGGCCCGGAGTGTCGATCAGGTTGATCTTGTATTTGTCGCCGGCATACTTCCAGAATGTAGTGGTGGCGGCGGAGGTGATGGTGATACCACGCTCCTGCTCCTGCTCCATCCAGTCCATGGTGGCGGCGCCGTCATGAACCTCACCGATCTTGTGGGTAAGGCCGGTGTAGAAGAGGATACGCTCCGACGTGGTGGTCTTACCGGCATCGATGTGGGCCATGATACCGAGGTTGCGCGTATATTTTAATTGTTCGTCAATCTTAGCCATTATGGTTTTTGAATTAAATAACGATGAAAATTACACCTTATTATATATGGCCGCCGCGCGTGGCGCCGGCCGAGGTGATCAGAAGCGGAAGTGAGCGAAAGCACGGTTGGCCTCGGCCATCTTGTGCATATCCTCCTTGCGCTTGAAGGCACCGCCCTGCTCGTTGAAGGCATCCATGATCTCGGCAGCGAGTTTGTCGGACATGGTCTTGCCGCCACGTTTGCGGGCATAGTTGATGAGGTTTTTCATCGATATCGATTCCTTGCGGTCGGGGCGGATTTCGGTAGGAACCTGGAAAGTGGCACCACCTACACGGCGCGATTTAACTTCGACCTGAGGGGTAACGTTCTCGAGGGCCTTCTTCCAGATCTCGAGAGCGGTTTTCTCTTCATTCTGCATCTTGGCCTTCACGGTCTCGAGGGCGGAATAGAAGATGGTGAACGAGGTGTTTTTCTTACCATCATACATCAGATGGTTGACGAATTTGGTCACCTTTACGTCATGAAACACGGGATCGGGCAGAACCACACGTTTCTTAGGTTTGGCTTTTCTCATTTTAAGTTTAAGCAGATTTGTTTTTGCTTCTTGGCTGGTGTCTTCTTCAGCGGCGCGGCCTAAGGGACAGTGGCGGCGCTTGGCTTACTCAACCGTTGTCAGCTTCGGGAAATCAAAAACGAGTTGTGATTGGTAAAATTCCCGCGCTCCCTGCGGAGGCGTCGGGGATGATTTCTCGTTGGAGCGTTCAGTTTCGCTTCACCCGGCATCCTTACGGACGCTTCGGATTACTTCTTGGCTGCTCCGGCCTTGGGACGCTTGGCTCCGTACTTCGAGCGGCGCTGGGTGCGGTCTTTCACACCGCTTGTATCCAGAGTACCGCGTACGATATGGTAACGCACACCGGGAAGGTCCTTCACACGGCCGCCGCGCACCAGCACGATCGAGTGTTCCTGCAGGTTGTGGCCCTCGCCGGGGATATAGGAGTTGACCTCCTTACCGTTGGTGAGGCGCACACGCGCTACCTTACGCATTGCCGAGTTAGGTTTCTTGGGGGTAGTGGTGTAGACACGAACACACACGCCACGACGCTGAGGGCAGCTGTCGAGGGCGGGCGATTTGCTCTTGTCCACAAGAGTCTGGCGTCCCTTACGTACTAATTGCTGAATAGTAGGCATCTTAGTTTTTTAATTGTTTTACTTTATTTTATCGTCAGTTGTTGATATTCTCATTCACGCCATAGGAGCACACTACACGCCTAATCCACAGCAGATTAACACCGGCGCGAGCGCACTTTATCCCTAAAAGCGATGCAAAATTACAACAAATTTCGCTGATTTCCAAATATTTCCGTCCCATTTCTCCAAAAAATTTCATCCCCCTCCGACACCCTTTCAGCTCTCCTCCCGCCCCCGGTAGGGCCGCGACCTGTCGCGACCGCAATTTACAACAGGCCAAGCATCTGCCCAACCTGCGTGACCACCGGACAGAAAATGCCCTACCATAAGACATTTTCGCTACAAATCCAACACTTTTCAGTCTCAAAAAGAGCAATTTCATCCCCATTATCTTATTTTTGCACAAACCTTTAAAAGATACTCCTATCACTGCCCGTGATAAACAGCCCATAATTACAACCCAATTTCAATCCTACCTTATGAAAAAACTTTTTACCCTACTGCTGCTGACCCTCTCGCTGCTTCAGGCCGTAGCGTTCGTAGTGCCTGTGAACCCGTCGCAGCGCCAGTTCCGCGTCAGTTCCTCCCTTTCAACGCTCCCGACCCGAACCCAGGTGGCTGACGAAAGCGGGATTACTGTCACCTACAACTTCTCGGCTCTCTCAGTCGTGCCTGACTCCATGTTGTATCCCGACTCATATTTTTTGGGATTTCAGGGATGGTTCAACACACCCGTGGCAGGCAAACCATCTCTACCCGAAACCCATGACCTTTTCCTACTACCTCCAGGTGCCAGCGACATCTCGGTTGAGGTATTGGAAAATGAAGCTTATACCCACCCTTACAAACCTACTCCAGGTAGGACATGGCTATCCAACGAGGTTACTGAATCTTACACATTCGACAACGTTCCTCCAATCGACAACAATCTACTCCCTCAAACCTACACCCCTGTCTGCATCGAATACATCGGAAAAAAACGCAACGATGTATTGGTTGCAGTGACTGTCATCCCCATTCAATACAACCCTACTGAATCCGACATCCGGGTCTCCTCTACTCTCACGTATCGACTAAACTATACTATTTCTCCAAGCTATACAACAGAGCAATGCAATAAGTCTGTGACAAGAATTGCAACTTTAGACTCAATTCCTCATATTCCAAATCCAGAAAGTCCAGTTAACTCATACCTTGAAGCACTTCGCAGATGGAACCAAGTAATGGAAGCCACTAATGACTCCACACTTCGTGAAGAGGATGACTACCTGATTATCAGCACGCCGAAATATGTAACGGCCTTGCATAATTTCGTTCAGTGGAAACGAGAGTGTGGACATAAAGTGCAGTTGTTATACCGATACGACTGGACTCCTGAGCTGATTAAATCTGAGATAAGGAACGCTTACGAAAAGAATCCGTTCCTTAAATATATTGTTTTTGCCGGCTCTATTGACGAAGTTCCCCCTATGTATGATTATAATACTGACACAGATTATCCTTATTGTTGCGATGGAGATCCTTATTGGTATACATCCAAGGAAGAAAAGGATTATTTGCGTCAGTTATATTCCGGTCGTTTTCTTGTGAGTGATTCTAAAGAGATGCATGCCATTGTCAATAAAATAGTCAATTATGAAAAAAACGGTATAGCCGATAAAAGTGTCTACAAAAAAGCTTTCCATGTTGCTTTTTTTGAAGACGGTTACCCTTATCGGGATAACAACAAACCATTTACCCCTGCAAACGGCATTGAAGACACTCGTATGACATTAACTAGCGAAGAAGTGAGGAAATACACAATGTCACAAGGATTCGATGTAAAACGACTTTATGGAATCTGGCCATATCAAACGGATCCTGATTACAACAGTCAATGGCCTCATTCCTGGTCTAATTATCCTCGTCCACAAACAGAAGAGTGGATAACTCCATTACCAGACGATTTACGTATACCAAATTACTGGTTCACATACAACACTTCACATATCAAAGCAGCTTTTAATGAAGGTGCTTCATACGCACTTGCGTTCACTCATGGAGGTCAAGAATGTTGGCATAATCCCAACTTCACTTCTGATGATGTACGGACATTATCGAATGGAGATAAGTTACCTATTGTTTTTAGTACCGGATGCCAAACAGGATCATTGCGTAATCCCAATTCTTTTTCCAAAGTTCTACTGGCAAAAAATGATGGCGGCGCTGTAGCTGTATTAAGCAGTACCCTTGACCTATTAATAACTCGCGCACTCGCTCTCGGAATGGGGTATATAAACACTATATGGCCGAATCCAGGTATTGAATCAAATTATTACTTTACATCCGAAGGGACTCCAAGTTATCCTATTCTTGAGTACAGCTACTGTTCATTAAAGGAAGAAGATAGGCTTACTCTCGGGTCTATTCTCGAAGGTGGTATACTTTTTAACTGGCACTTATTCGGTTGCGGCAGTTATACAAAACCAGATCCTATTTCGTTAAGCGGCAAAATAGGGCCTATCAGCTTGGCACACATGACACATCTCTTTGGTGATCCAGGTATGATGTTCCCAACAGAAGCCGTAGAAGCCATTCCAAGCGATTCTGTTTCTGTAAATATCAATTTCTCTCCAGACAGGTCTTTTTCAGACGGTAGCTACAGAATGGTTATAGGCGTCTCATTACCTTTCGAGGCTAAAATCGGTCTTTATAACAAGACTACAGGAAAAATTGAGCGCTACTACGGGAAAACGGCATTAGTTTACGCACCAAGCAACAAAAATGAATATGTGCTATCAATCGTAAAAGCAAACAAGTTACCTTACTTTCTTTCCATCACGGAAGAAAGTATCAAAACTATGTCTAAGGTTTCTTCACCGCAACTTACCTCAGTTTCACAGAAACCAGGGGACTCATCCGTTGATGTAACTGTGGATTTTAAAGATTGTTCACCTGAGCGCTCTGAAATCACCGTTACTGATATATATGGTAACACAATGGGTAAATCGACCATAAATCCCGAAGAAAACTCTTGCACTGTGAAAGTAACGCAACCGACATCAGGTGTAGGTCTTGTTATGCTTTCTGCTGACGGGGTGGTGGTTGACGCGACAAAAATAAACATCATAAAATAACAGTCTATGAATACAAAGAAAGTATTTAGCGCATTTCTTCTGCTGGCAATCTCGCTGCTCCAGACTGCGGCTTACGACTGCGAGGTGGACGGCCTGAAATACAACATACGCACACTTTATGGAGAGGAATTCGCGATGGTGGCCACTCCTGACGAAGATAATACGGTCTTCCCTGAGGGCGGATTCAGTTCCAGTATGACGAATTTGCCGGAAAACTGGCCATCTTTCAAGGAGGGACGTCAAGGCTACGGATTGACAGAGATAACTCTCCCGCGTTCTATCACTTACGAGGGAAAAACCTACGAGGTGAGAGGATTTGACAACGGTGCCATCATGAAAGAACCGGCATTGGAGCGCATAATCCTTCCGGCAGAGGGAAGCATCTGGTTTTATGATTACAACGTGCTGGACTGCCCCAATCTGCGTGAAATAGTAAACTCAAAAAATATCGGTCCTATATCAAACGGCTGTTTTGTCAATGTGCCGGAACTGCGTTGCGAAACCGGTCCTGACAACGAAGAAGCTGCTTTCCTTCTGAACGAAGGGGTAGGCTATTATTCGTTCAGAAATTGCGGGATCTCAAAAATCGCATTGAATGTAGGCTCGATCCCGGATGGTTGCTTCTCGAATATGCCAAACCTTAAAAGTTTTGATATATCACGCACAAGTCGGCAATGACGTGCTCTGCGACTGCCCGCTGCTGGAGGAGATAGATTTCCGGAACGATGATTATATGGGTCCCTGGGAGATAGGCGCCTCGTTCAAAAACAACGCGTCGCTGAAACGGGTATTCTTCGAAGAATCGATGGAATGTGAGCATTTCCCGCTGACACTCTACGGCGATGCCTTCCACGGTTGCCCGGCGCTCGAAGAGGTGCATATAGAGCGTGGCAGGATAGTGATTGACCAGCCGCCTTTCGCCGGTGGCGAAATCAGCCCGCACGCCACCCTCTTCACCATGCCGGGGCGCCATGGGTGGACCCGCACCGACCCCGCGTGGTCATACCTGCACCGCATCGTGGAGGTGCCTTACAACATGACCGGACGCACCGCCCCCGACCCCTGCGTGACCGACATCGGCACCGACTACCTCACCGTGGAATGGGAACCTGTAGCCGAAGCCGACGGATATTACTACACCATCATGGAGAACAAGGGTTCCTTCATAATGGGACCCACCGAGAGCGATTTCAGCGACCGCTCTCTCCCCGAAACATGGACGGCCAACAACCCCGCATGGACCGACGACACTGAAAAATGCAGCAGCTCCGCGCCCTCTTTCCTCCTGGAAAAGTCGGGCGATTACATCGATATCACCGCTTATCAGAGCTTCAGCGGCGACAATGTGTACAACCAAATCTCCTCTGTAAACTTCAAAGCCCGTCCCGACGGCAAATATGCCGATCTTCACGTGTATGCCATAAACGGCGACCGCAAGGACCTCATACGAGTGTACTACCTCTCCAACGCCTTCACAGACCACGAGACGCAGGAAATCTCTATCGACTGCGTCAGCGAAGAAGACCTCCCCTTCGAAGCCGAGTATTTCCGTCTGGAATTGCAGGCGCCCGAAGGAGTAACGGCCACTATCGACGATGTGTACTGCACCTACAGCTCGATGCTGATGACGGTTTCCGGCACCGACCATTTCACACCGGTGGGCAATGTGACAAGCCACACATTCCGCAACCTCAAGTCGGCACACAGATACTACATCCTTATCACTTACCTCAAGGAGGACGGCCAGCAGTACAAAGTGGCCTGCGCGCCGATGGTGCGTACCCTATCCGCCCCCGCCGCCATCGAGGAGACCGAAGCCGATAACGGTGCTGAATCCGCCCTCACGGAAGACGGCACAGTCTACGACCTCTTCGGCCGCGCCGTGCTGCAGAACGTCACCCGCGCCGAAGCCGCCGCCCGCCTCTCCCCCGGCATCTACATACACAACGGCACCAAATTCATCGTAAAATAAAGACTACCTTATACCCGAAAAGGAAAGCCTATATTGGAATCTCGCCAAGCCGGAATAACCGAGAGGGAGATTTTTTCAAAAAAATTTTGCAGAGGGGTTAAACCTTTCGCGGGCGCCGGCGTCATAATGTTGTAGATTAAATTAAAGCAATAGATATACCGCCAGCCGCAACCCCGACGAGGGTCCGCTTCAAAACATCCGCCCCCGGCGGCAGGCGCCAAGATTTATCACAGACAACCGGCCGGAACACCCTGTGCAGAGCGTTCCGGCCGGAACTTTTTTATGTCATACAAGCGACGGGATTACTTCGAGGCCTCTTCGGCGGCGAACTCCATTAGATACGCCTTGATGAAAGCGTCGAGGTCGCCGTCCATCACTCCGTTCACGTCGGAAGTCTGGTAGTTGGTCCTGTGATCCTTCACGCGGCGGTCATCGAACACATACGAGCGGATCTGCGAGCCCCACTCGATCTTCATCTTGCCGGCCTCCACCTTGGCCTGTTCCTCCAGGCGGTGGTTCATCTCCTTCTCGTAGAGGATGGAGCGGAGGTGACGCAGGGCGTTCTCGCGGTTCTTGGGCTGGTCGCGGGTCTCGGTGTTCTCGATAAGGATCTCCTCCTTCTCGCCGGTGTAGGGGTCGGTATACTGGTAGCGCAGGCGCACGCCCGACTCCACCTTGTTCACATTCTGGCCGCCGGCGCCACCGGATCGGAAGGTATCCCACGACATCAGCGCGGGTTCGATCTTGACTTCGATGGAGTCATCGACAAGCGGCGTCACGAACACCGAGGCAAACGACGTCATGCGTTTGCCCTGGGCGTTGTAGGGACTTACGCGCACCAGGCGGTGCACGCCGTTCTCGCTCTTGAGGTAGCCGTAGGCGAAATCCCCCTCCACGTTGATCGTACACGACTTGATGCCGGCCTCGTCCCCCTCCAGGAGGTTGGCGATAGAGGTCTTGTAGCCGTGTTTCTCGCAGTAGCGCAGGTACATGCGCATCAGCATCGAAGCCCAGTCCTGGCTCTCTGTACCGCCGGCACCGGAGTTGATCTTGAGCACCACGCCCATGTGATCCTCCTCTCGGCGGAGCATGTTGCGGAGCTCCAGCGCCTCGATTTTGGCCACGGCGTCGGCATAGAGGGCGTCGACCTCCTCTTCGGTCACCAGCTCCTCCTTGACGAACTCAAAGGCGGTAGCCAGCTCGTCGACGGCGCGTTCCACATCGGCATAGCCGTTGACCCACGCCTGCAGATCCTTTATTTTCTTCATCTGGGCCTGCGCTTCCTTGGGGTGCTCCCAGAAGTCGGGCACATGCGTGCGCAGCTCCTCTTCTTCTATCTGGATTTTCTTGTTGTCGACGTCAAAGGTACCTCCTCAGCGCCAACTTGCGCTCCAACGTCTCTTTCAGCTGTTCTTGAGTAATCATTGGTCTATATTAGTGAATAATTCGGTTTGTGAGCGCAAAATTAGCGAAAATCGGCGTAATCAGCCCTACCGCGCACAAAAAATCTGCCGCCGCCATACTTTCAGGGTGATATTCGCCGTTTTATTACTAATTTTGCAAGGCAAAACTCCTGCATGAAACGCGCGGTAACGAAATTCATACTCATCTTCGCGGTGTTCGCGGCAGTCTTCGTGCTGCAGAAACCGATCTTCATGGGCGTCCACGCCGAAGCCGTGGGCGTGGAATCGGTGTGGGATTTCCTTTCCGTGGCGTGGCACGGCCTGAGCATGGATCTCGCCGTGGCGGGATACCTCACGGTAATTCCCGGGCTGCTCATAATATGCATGCTGCTCACGCCCCGGATGTGGCCGCGCCGCACGCTCGACATCTATATCGCCCTCTGTTCGGCGGTTATCAGCGCCATATTCTGCCTTGACCTGGTGCTTTACAGCTACTGGGGCTTCCGGCTCGACACCACACCCTTCTTCTACTTCGCCACCTCACCGTCGGCGGCGATGGCATCCGTGAAATGGTGGCAGGCGCTTCTTGGTGCCATAGGGTTTCTTCTCACCGGCGCCCTGGCGTGGTGGGGCATGAGCCGCGCCATCGGCATGGTGGAGGTAAAGCCGGTGAAAGGATGGAACCCCGTGGCGGTGACGGCGCTGATGACCGTGGCGCTGATCCTCCCTATCCGCGGCAGCCTCACCGTGTCGACCATGAACCCCTCGCGCGCCTATTTCAGCCAGCGGCGCGGCATGAACCACGCCGCCACAAATCCCGCCTTCAACCTCCTCTATTCGGCATCACACACTGACGGCTACGGCTCCTCATACCGGTTCATGGACCCCGGCGAGGCACGTGTCCGTTTCCTGGCCTTCAACTCCGACCCCGACGGTGCCGAGACCGAACATTTCCCCCTCTCCTCACGCCAGCGCCCCGACGTGGTGCTGGTGATACTCGAAAGTTTCTCCTCGCATCTACTGCCCTCCCTCGGCGGGGAACCGGTGGCCACCGGCCTGGACTCCATAGCCCGCACCGGACTCCTCTTCACCGACATATACGCCTCATCCTTCCGCACCGACCGCGCTCTCCCGGCGATACTCAGCGCCCTCCCCGGCCAGCCCTCGCAGAGTGTGCTCAAATATATCGACAAGATAGAGCGGCTCCCCTCTCTCCCCGCCGCCCTGGCACGCGCCGGCTATGACCTCAGCTACTTCTACGGCGGCGACACCAACTTCACCAACATGCAGGCCTACCTCATGAGCATGGGGTTCGGCCACATCGTGAGCGACAAGGACTTCTCCCTCTCCGAGAAAGCATCGAAATGGGGCGCGCCCGACCATCTGGTATTCGACGGCGCGCGGCGCTACCTCGCCACCCCCTCGTCGCACCCCCGTCTGGCTGTGATACAGACCTCCTCGAGCCATGAACCGTTCGAAGTGCCGCACGCCGATCCGCGTTTCCCCGACAACGAACGGCTCAACGCCTTCGCCTACACCGACTCGTGCCTCACCGGCTTTGTCAACACCCTCCGGCGCTCGCCGCAGTGGGGCAACACCCTCGTCGTTATCGTACCCGACCACTTCGGCTGCTGGCCAAAAGGCCTCGCCGACACGCGCCAGCGCCACCGCGTGCCGCTGGCAGTCACCGGAGGAGCCCTCGCCACACGCGGCAGGATCGACACCACCGGCTCGCAGACCGATATCGCCGCCACGCTGCTGGGCGCCCTCAGCCTCTCCGCCGAAGAGTTTCCGTTCAGCCACGATCTTTGCGGCGGCATCCCCCCGAAAGGAGCCTTCATGTCGGATCCCGGCTCCGTGACGATTGCCACCCCCTCCGGCTCCGTGACCTGGAACTGCGACGCCGACAAAGTTGAGGCCACCACCCTGACGCACGACGGCACCAATGAGACCGTGCGCGACGCCAAGGCATACCTCCAGACCCTCTATTCCTACCTCGATTCTCTTTAACCACCACACATACAACCTCTTTAACCTCTCCCTGAAATGATAGAATTCCTCAACAGCATAGACACACAGGTGTTCCTGTGGTTCAACGGGCACCACTCCCCGTTTTTCGACATTTTCATGAAACTGTTCACCGGACGGTTCATCTGGATTCCGATGTACACCGCCATAGCCCTGATGATGTGGCGCGCCGCCGGGTGGTCGAAATTCATGTTTTATATCCTCGGCGCAGGTCTGGCGGTGGCCATCACCGACCAGCTTTGCGCGTCCTACATTCGCCCTGCCGTGGAACGTCTCAGACCGTCGAACCTCGAGAACGCCCTCTCGCAGTTCACATATATCGTAGGGGGCTACCGCGGCGGCTCCTACGGATTCCCCTCATGCCATGCGGCCAACTCCTTCGCCCTGGCCTCGTTCGTGGCCCTGCTGGTGCGCCGCCGCCCCTTCGTGCTGTTCATCCTCGGGTGGGCGGTGCTCAATTCCTATTCGCGCCTCTACCTCGGCGTGCATTATCCCGGCGACCTCCTTGTGGGGTCGGTTATAGGTTCGTGCGTGGGAGCCGGATGCTTCCTGGCTGTCAGACGCCTGGCCGACAGCTCCACCCCCGCCGGCACACTGGCCGAACGCGCCGAGACTCCGCTCTTCTCCTACCATCTCACCGCCGCCGAGGGACCGGCCCTGAGCCTCACACGCGGATTCTCGCTCACAGCCACGGCATTGGTGATGATCGTAGCGGCGGCAACCGTGTGCTATATTATCACGCGCGCGGCCATCGGTTAGGGATTTTTTCGTAATTTTGCAGTCGAAACAGTAACCCATCCATAATCTCAGAGCGAAAATGCATATTGCTATCGTCGGCGCAAGCGGCGCCGTAGGTCAGGAACTCCTCCGCACTCTCGAACAGCGTGATTTCCCGGCCGACACCATCAGCCTCTTCGGTTCCTCGCGTTCGGCGGGGCGTCAGTACAACTTCCGCGGCAACGCAGTGACGGTAAAGGAGCTGCGCGACAACGACGACTTCCGCGGCGTCGACATCGCCTTCACCTCGGCCGGAGCAGGCACTTCGCGCGCGTTCGCCTCAGCCATCACCCGCCACGGCACACTGATGATCGATAACTCCAGCGCTTTCCGCATGGACGCCGACGTGCCCCTGGTAGTGCCCGAAGTCAACGGCGACGATGCCCTTGACGCTCCCCGCCACATCATCGGCAACCCCAACTGCACCACTATACAGATGGTCGTGGCCCTCAAGCCCATCCACGACCTCTCCCCCATCCGCCGCGTGCATGTGGCCACCTACCAGGCCGCATCAGGCGCCGGACAGGCCGCGATGGACGAGCTCTGGGCACAGTACGGCGCCCTCGCCCGCGGAGAACAGCCCAAAGTGGAGAAATTCTCGGCGCAGCTCGCCGGCAACGTAATACCTCATATCGACGTCTTCACCGACAACGACTATACCAAAGAGGAGATGA
>URZG01000045.1 GCA_900552325.1 uncultured Porphyromonadaceae bacterium
CATATCCCACTTCACATATCACCCGTGAGGCTGTGGAGGAGGTACTCCGTAAGTTTACCGGACGTATCGAGCAGATTCCGCCGGCATTTTCGGCATGCAAAGTCGACGGGAAACGGGCCTATGCCATAGCACGCAAGGGCGATGATCCCGGCCTGAAACCCAAGGTACTGGTAATCGACAGTATTTCCCTTGAAAAATTCTCCTCGGAGAGCATTACCGTGACCGTGGTCTGCTCAAAGGGTACATATATCCGGGCTTTGGCACGTGATATCGGAGTGGCTCTTGGATCAGGAGGACATCTGACGGGGCTGCGTCGCGAAAGGGTTGGCGAGGCAGGCATCGCCGATTGTCTTACAGTCGATGAAGCCGAGCAGATGATCCGTACCGCGCCTATGGAATTTAAGGACGACGATGGCGTCCTGCGGGAGTTGCCCCCGCTCCCGCCGCGACCCGTAACCGAGTCCACTCTCAGCCGTGCCGATATTCTTCCCTGGCATCTTCGGCCGGAAAACTCCCGGATCCAGGATGAATCCGCTCAATCGTAACGATTCCCCCCTTCAAATAAAATAATCAGCAACCGCTTGCAACGAAAACTTTGATATAATGAAACTCTCACAGTTTAAATTCAAACTTCCCGAAGATTTGATCGCTCAGTATCCGGCACCGCGCCGTGATGAATGTCGTCTGATGGTGCTCCACCGCAAGACAGGCGAGATAGAAGAGCGTGTTTTCAAGGAAATCATCAACTATTTCGATGAGGGAGATGTGATGGTGTTCAACGACACAGAGGTTTTTCCGGCCCGTCTTTACGGCAATAAGGAGAAAACCGGCGCACGTATCGAAGTTTTTCTGCTTCGCGAACTCAATGCCGACAACAAACTGTGGGATGTGCTCGTGGAGCCGGCGCGTAAAATCCGTATCGGCAACAAACTTTATTTTGGCGATGACGAATCGATGGTGGCCGAGGTGATCGACAACACTACATCGCGCGGACGCACGCTCCGTTTCCTTTATGACGGTTCGCACGAGGAGTTCAAAGCCAATCTTTTCAAACTCGGACAGACTCCCCTTCCGGAGTACATCAAGCGTGACGCCGAACCGGAGGATGCCGAGAATTATCAGACTATCTTCGCCAAAAACGAAGGTGCGGTGGTAGCACCCGCCGCAGGTCTGCATTTCAGCCGCGAGCTGCTGAAACGCCTTGAGATAAAAGGGGTGGAGCAGGGTTTCATCACAGTGCACAGCGGTCTCGGCGCATTCCGCGATATCGATGTGGAGGATCTTACCAAACACCGTATGGATTCCGAGGATATGAGTGTGTCGGAAGAGCTGGTCGAACTGGTCAACAACGCCAAGGATAACGGCAAACAGGTATGTGCCGTCGGCACGTCTACTCTGCGAGGCATCGCTTCGGCTGTCAGCATGGGGGGCCACATGAAGACCTATACCGGCTGGACCAATAAATTTATCTTCCCTCCATACGATTTCACAGTATCCACCTCCCTTGTCACCGGATTCCATCTGCCATATTCCACGATGCTGATGATGGTGTGCGCTTTCGGCGGTTACGATCTCGTGATGAAGGCCTACGACAAGGCTGTGGCCGACGGCTACAGATTCGGCGCCTACGGTGATGCAATGCTTATTATCGACTGACCGTACGCCTCCCCATGATAGAGAATGAACGCGCAATCCGTTGCGCCAATGTGATAGAGGTCGGGCGCCGCATGCTTACAGCAGCCCGTACCGCTCCCAAGGCCAAGGGGCTCGATCTTCTTGAATGTTGCCTGGTGACAGGTGACGATATTCGTCGTCTCTCCGACGAGATGATGAGACTTTTCGAGGAAACCGGACGTCCGGTGTTCCGACGCGACAGCGGCAATATCCTCAAAGCCGATTGTGTGGTAGTGATCGCCACACGTCGTGAGACGATGGGCCTTGACTGCGGACACTGCGGCTTCCCCACATGTGGCTCGAAGCTCCCCGAAGTGCCCTGTGCGTTTAATTGTGTCGATGTGGGGATCGCTCTCGGCTCGGCTGCGGCTACTGCCGCGGACTGCCGGGTGGATACCCGCGTGATGTATTCCGCCGGGATGGCGGCCGCGCGTCTGAGGCTTCTCGGCGACGGACCTTACCAGTATTTCGCCATACCGGTATCGGCTTCGTCGAAGTCGCCTTTCTTCGACCGATAGTTAAATTAGTCATTAATGAATATAGCTGTAATCAAGGAAGAGACATTCAAAAAAGAAAAATCGTATCGCTGCTCTGGCAGCATCTTCTGTTGCTGGTATCGCTGTTTATCATGACCCTCGGGGTCGTGCTGAGTGTGCGCTCCAACCTCGGCAGCAGCGTAATTTCGTCAGCACCGCTGGCATTCACTCTCGGAGGGGTGACCGGGAAAGTCCCTCCATTGTCGTTGGGTGAATACACCAATCTGCTCAATGTATTGCTTGTAGTCGGGCAGATCGCCGTACTCAGGCGCCGTTATGAAGCCGTGCAGCTGCTGCAGCTGGTTATCGGATTTGTTTTCGGGGCGCTTATAGACCTGAATATGTGGCTTACGGAGCCGATAGAGTGCGTTGAGTTTTCATCGCAGGCACTCACGCAGTTCTGCGGCTGCACCGTGCTGGCGCTCGGAGTTTCCCTCGAGGTGCGTTGCGGCTCCGTTACAATGCCCGGCGAGGGGCTGCCGGTTGCTTTGAGCAAGGTTACAGGAAAATCGTTCGCAAAGATGAAAATCTTTGTGGATATATCGCTGGTGGCAATGGCAGTAGCAAGCTGTTATCTTTTCTTCGGAGCGTGGCAGTGGAATGTGACGGGGTGGGGCACCCTTTTCGCCATGATCTATGTGGGGATGGCTGTGAAATTCATAAGCCGGCATACCCCCTGGTTTGACCGACTGCTGTGTTACCGACCTGGTTCCCGCCGGTATGTGTACGGTCTGGCCCGCTATATCAATCCGAAGAAATACCGCTGAGAGAAATCATATCAGCGATACGCCTGAAATTTCCGCGAGGGTCTTGCGGCGAGCGTCCGCGAGCCCCTCGCGTATTTCCAGGGTAATGGCGCACGCGTTGTCAAACGCACGTTCCGTGATGTCGGCCTCTGAATCCTTCACTGCTTTCATCACATCATTCATCGAAAGGTAGGGGAACGTAAACCGGATTGTCGCCATCTGGTGGCGTTCGATGATCTCGGCTTCCTCCAAAACGAGTCGCGCCGATTCCTTGTAAGCGGCGATTAGCCCGGGAGTGCCGAGTTTTATCCCCCCGAAATATCGCACAACCGCTACCAGTATATTGGTGAGTCCCAATGAGTTTATCTGCCCGAGAATCGGCTTGCCCGCAGTGCCCGACGGCTCTCCGTTGTCGGTTGACAGGAAGTCGGTCCGTTCGGCTCCCAGCATCCATGCCCAGCACACATGTCGGGCATCATAATATTTTTTTGAAAGCTCCTTGATGATCTCCTTTGCCTCGGCCTGCGTGGATACAGGATAGGCGAAGGCATAGAAGTGGCTCCTCTTCTCGGTGAGGGAGGCTTCGGCCGGGGCTTTTATCGTAGAGTAGAAATCGGGCATCTGAAAGTCGGTGATCAAATTGAGGGAAGTGAACGGCGCTCAAAGGCGTCGATCATGGAGCCGGGGGTGGAGTTGTATATGTGTGCGCCGAGTGATCGCGAATATCCGGCGATACTGTGATAAGACCGGAACGCGATGACCATACTCTCAAGAACATCGTGCAGGCGCACACCGGCGTATACGCTGCTCACTCGTTCTTTTTCACCGGCATTGTCGGCGTAAAAATGCGGTTGCACCGATACTACCGTATTGTCGTCCGTCACCGAGAGGGTTCTGGTCCAGCTGTGGTCGGCACCAAGTATATGGATGGTCCGGAACCCCATCGCGAGGGAGATCATCAGAGAGGGGATAAGCACATTGCGCGGGCGTGGCATCCCCCGGCCGCTGCGCCATGCCATTCGTTCGAACCATCCGAAACCCTCCAGTGCCACAAAATTGAAATACTCGATCCTTACGGATGGCGCGAGCGCGGACGGCACTTTCCGGCGGAACTGTACCGGAATGAAAAGAGTCATTTCCCAGGGGGTGGAGCGTAGATTCTCCCAAAGCTTGTCCACATTCTTGTCCGTACCGGAAGCCATAAAAAAATGAGGATCGGCCAGCACATAATAACGCGGCTTTACAACGGTATATTCCGGCGCGTTGGCAAAGAAATTGACGGCTAGCGCCGGAGTGTTCCGCAAAATCTCCATATCGTCGCGAAGATTGTCGCGCAGCGAAGGGCCGTTGCCGAGTACGATCAAGGGGCGTCCGCACTCCGAAGAACGGGAAACTGTAGTGCGTCGTGAATTAAGCGTTAACTTCGCCACCGATTTTACCGTGGCGGAAAAATCGGCCGTGAATTTCGATATGGAATCTAAAATACCGTTTGCCATCTGGGATATTCTAAATAATAGTGCAAAACTACAAAAAAGCGCTGGATTTTGATGTCTGTTACCATAAAAAGCCGTAAATTTGCCTTATGAAAGATGAGAAGGTGCTCAATATAGATGTGGAAGGTGTTCTTAGAGAGCGTCTGCCGGGTCTGTGCCGGTTCATTCCCTCGGGAGTGTTCCGCTGGCTTGAGCGCACTATCTGTCAGGATGAGCTGAACCATCTGCTCGAGGCAAATGCCGGGAAGGAAGGTGCTGAGTTCTGCCGTGGAGTGTTTGACACTTTGGGTGTGCGTTACAAAGTCACCCATCCCGAGCGTATGCCTCAGTCGTCGCACCGGAGGGTGACGATCGTTTCGAATCACCCGTTGGGCGCCCTTGACGGCATGATACTCATAGATTTTGTGCAGCGTCATTTCGGAGGACAGGTATGGTTTGTGGTCAATGACCTTCTTATGCATGTCACACCGCTGCACTCCGTGTTCCTTCCGGTTAATAAACATGGCGCCCAGAGCCGTGAGGCCTTGCGGATTCTTGACGAGGCTTTCGCAGGCGATGATCCCATAATCATTTTCCCTGCCGGACTTGTGTCGCGTCTGCGCAGAGTCCCCTTCAAGGGGAAGCGGCGCAGGATGATTGTCGATCTGGAATGGAAGAAGATGTTCGTAAACCGCTGTCACCGCTACAAGCGGGATATTGTGCCGATCTGTTTCGAGGGTACGAATTCCATGAGTTTCTATCGGACTGCACTCTGGCGAAAGCGGCTGGGAATAAAATTCAACATAGAGCAGATTTATCTTCCGCGCGAGATTTTCAACAGTCGCGGAAAGGAGTTCAATCTGTATGTCGGCTCGCCCGTTTCCTGGACGGAAATCGGCACCGGCGATGCAGCGGGATACGCTCAGTCACTGGGTTCGATGGTGTACATGCTACGGTCGCTTGACGAAAATGCGCCCGGGGCACCGCCCGCTCCGGATAATGGCTCCGTTCAAGAATAATAATTTGTCGCCACATGAATTTATATCATGTCTCAGAAAATAATTGATCCTGTTGCCGTAAGCCTCCTGGAGGCTGAACTCACTCCCGCGCGTTTCCTGCGCCAGACCAATAAAGGGAACAATGAAATCTACATAGTCCAGGCTAATGAGGCTCCCAATGTGATGAGGGAGATAGGGCGCCTGCGCGAGATCGCGTTCCGCACGGCGGGGGGCGGTACCGGCAAAAGCTGCGATATCGATGATTACGATGTGATGGATCCTCCCTGCCGCCAGCTTATAGTCTGGGATCCCGAGGAGAAGGTCATCACCGGCGGTTATCGTTTTATCCACGGACGCGATGTGAAGATTTTGCCCGACGGCTCTCCGAGAATCGCCACATCGCACATGTTCCGTTTCTCCGACCGGTTTATAAGCGACTATCTGCCATATACCATCGAACTGGGACGTTCTTTCGTGCGGCTGGAATACCAGTCGTCAAAAGCCGGTGCCAAGGCATTGTTCACGCTCGACAATCTTTGGGATGGTCTGGGGGCGCTTACGGTGGTATATCCCGAAATCAAATACCTTTTCGGCAAGTTCACCATGTATCCCGAATATCTGCGGGACTGCCGTGACATGCTCCTCTATTTCCTCAATACACATTTCCCGGATCCCGACAACCTGGTGCGGCCGTTCAAGCCGTTGCAGCTGACAACCGACCTCAGCCGTTTCTCGGCGATGATGCCCGGCACATCGTTCAAGGACGATTACAAGGTGCTTAACAGTGAGATCCGTGCGCGGGGCATAAACATCCCTCCGCTGGTAAATGCCTATATGAGTCTGTCGCCGACCATGAAAATATTCGGCACGGCTATCAACGACGAATTCGGCAATGTGGAGGAAACCGGAATATTCCTTACTATCGCCGATATTTTCGAGGAGAAGAAACAACGGCATATCGACACTTTCCATCAACAAGACCTATGAAAGCGACTGAAATAAGATCCGCCGGCGTTTTCTTCCGGAGGGCCGGCGTAACGGCAGGACTGCTGTGCGCGGTGCTTTCGGGACGCGCGGAATATAAAATAAACTATAGCGCTGAAATCCTCGGCAATGTGGGCGACGGTACTTTCGCCCCGTCCTATATTGCCGCGAACCGTCATGGTGTGCTGACACAGACAAACACCATATTGTTCCGCGGTGGTCTTTTCCGCCTCTGGCAGACCGACAGCCGGTTCAGCTACGGCTGGGGTGTCGATCTCATAGGTGATTATGCCAATGCCACGGCTTACCGGCGCTATTTTTATAACCCCACTTCAGGTAAAGGTTTCTGGGACGACAATCATCAGCGTCCTCAGGGATTCTGGATCCAGCAACTCTACGGGGAAATGCGTTATCGTGGTGTGTTCCTTACAGCAGGCCTTAAAGAGCGGAAACCGGCACTTCTCAATTATCGTCTTTCGAGCGGTGACCTCGTGGAAAGCGGTAACAGCCGTCCGGTGCCCGAGGTGCGTGTAGGGTTCACCGATTTCCAGAATATCCCTTTCACCAACGGCTGGGTGCAGATACAGGGCGAAATCTCCTACGGGAAGCTCACTGACAACGGGTGGCTGAAGAATCACTTCAACTATTACACCGGCCATATCAATCTCGGGGCGCTATACAGCTATAAACGCTGCTATTTCCGTACGAATCCCATGAAACCATTCTCGGCAACCGTGGGTATGCAGGTAGGAGCGATGTTCGGCGGCACAACCTCATGGTATTCGCAGGGCAAACTTACCGATTCACGGACTTTCTCGCGCGGGATAAAGGAATTCTTCAGGATGCTGGTTCCCAAGGATGGCGGCGATTCTTACTATTCAGGCAGCTCCCTGGGATCGTGGGATGTGCATCTCCGCTACTGGCTCCGCAATGGCGCCACCGTCAGCGCCTACATGCAGAAGCCGTGGGAGGACGGCTCGGGTATCGGCTTCCTCAACGGCTTCGACGGCCTGTGGGGTCTGGAGTATAAGGCTGCTTTCCCGGGAGTGGTGAGCGGTGCAGTTCTCGAGTATATCGATTTTACCAATCAGTCCGGTCCGATGCACTGGGATCCGGATGATGCCGGCGGCTCGTCCATCTCTACCCGTGGAGAAGGCGCCGACGACTACTACAATAACCATGAATACAATTCATGGGCTTACTACGGAATGTCGATCGGTTCTCCGTTTCTTCCTGCGCCGATCTACAACCGTGACGGTTATCTCGGATTTGTCAACAACCGTGTACGCGGGTTCCATGTCGGAGTCGAAGGCGAGCCTGTGCGCGGGCTGCGCTACCGCCTCCTCGGCGGTTACAAGAAAGGGTGGGGAAGCGGTTACATCCCTTCTGTGGAAAGTACCCACAATACATCGCTGATGGCCGAGGTAGGATATACCTCCGACAGAGTGGAGGGCCTTTCCATATCGGCTCAGGTAGGGTTCGATACCGGCACGATGCTCGGCGACCACGTAGGCGGCAGTATAGGGATACGCTATTGCGGCGATTTCACTCTCGGCAAGAAAAAACAATGAAGCAATGACTCTCAGATATAAGAATACATACACCGGACTGTTGGCGGCTGTGCTCCTGGTTCTCTTCGCAGCGGGATGCACGCGGAACAACGGCAACATCGGGTCCCTCTTCGGCACATGGCATCTCTCTTCGCTTGAAATCGACGGTGAAGAGGCTGTCGATTACGAGGATAATTGTTTCTGGTTGTTTCAGAACAATATAATCTCATTCGTGACTCTGGATGATCCCGAGGATCATACGGCGCTCCGTCGCTGGGGCACTTTCGAAAGGGAAGGCGGAAATCTTATTCTGGATCTCTCCCATCATGGTGCCGGTAACAATGACTACCTCTATTATCCACCCGCCTTTCTCCGTCTTCCACGTGAGAAATCGGTGTGTCTGAAGATTGTTTCCGACAACGGTTCCCGGATGGTGCTGACCTACATCGCCACCGAAGGGGAGGTCATGACCTATACACTAATCAAACAGTAACGAATTATGGCAAGAGATATAAAATTCGCACTCGTCACCGGAGCCGACGGGTTCATCGGTTCTCATCTCGTGGAACTGCTTCTGAGCCGCGGCATCAAGGTGCGCGCCCTGTGCCAGTACAATTCTTTCAATTCATGGGGATGGCTCGACGATGTAAGGCATCCCGGTCTGGAGATAGTTTGCGGCGACGTGCGCGATGCCGCGTTCTGCCGTCATATCTCGCGCGATGTCGACACCGTCTTTCACCTTGCTGCCCTCATTGCCATACCTTACAGCTATGTGGCGCCTGAAAGTTATGTCGACACAAATATCACGGGTACTCTCAACATGTGTCAGGCTGCCCGTGATATGGGAGTTGAGCGGCTTATCGTCACCTCTACTTCCGAGGTCTACGGCACTGCAAAGTATGTGCCTATTGACGAAAACCATCCCCGACAGCCGCAGTCGCCATATTCCGCCACAAAGATCGGGGCGGACGCCATTGCCAAGAGTTTCTTCAATGCGTTCGGACTCCCGGTGGTGCTTGCCAGGCCGTTCAACACTTATGGGCCACGGCAGAGTGCGCGAGCGATTATCCCTACCGTCATATCTCAGATAGCTGCCGGCAAGACGGAGATCACAGTCGGAGATCTTACCCCTACGCGTGATTTCAACTATGTGGAGGATACCTGTCGCGGTTTCCTGGCTCTTGCGCAGGCGGATGGTATCGAGGGTGAGGAGATCAATATCGCCACCGGTACTGAAATTTCGATGGCAGACACCCTTGCCACAATCGCCGAAGTGATGGAGCGGGAGGTGGAGTTTGTTGTCGATCCGGCACGCATACGTCCTTCTAAAAGCGAGGTGTTCCGTCTTTGCGGCGACAATACGAAAATCACGGGGCTCACATCATGGCGTCCGGAGGTATCTCTCCGTGAAGGGTTGGCGCGTACGGCGCGCTGGTTCACGGATCCGGCCAATCTCGCCAGATATAAAACAGACATCTACAACCGCTGATATATGCAGGGATGAAAACAGTCAATATCCTTTTTCTCGGCGGTGCCAAACGTGTGTCGATGGCCCGGCTGTTTAAGAAGTCTGGGTTGGCCCGTGGTCTGGAGGTGAATATTTTCGGATATGAGCTTGACCGCAGGGTACCTCTCGCATGCGAGGGGGAGATTATAATCGGCGAGCGATGGAATTCACTGTCCCTCTGGGAGCATCTCGGGGAGACGGTGCGCCGCTTCGGAATCGGTATTGTGGTGCCGTTTGTCGACCCTGCCGTGGAGATCGCCGCCGAGTGTCAGTGCCGCTTCCCGGGGGTATATGCCGCCGCCGGGAACGCCGAAATGGCTCATGCCATGTTCGACAAGTCGGAGGCCGATACCATCTTCCGGGAAAAAGGGATTGATGTGCCTGCAAAAATATCGTTGGAGGATCCCGCATATCCTTTTATCGCCAAACCACGCACAGGTTCGGCGTCCAAAGGGATTGTGGTTGTCCGCGACAGTTCGCAGGGGATGCCGGGGGATTTCAGCACGGATGTGTATCTTCTTCAGGAATTCGTATCGGATGCGGTGGAATACACCGTTGACTGTTATGTAGCGGCCGATGGACGCGTGGTGGCTGCGGTGCCCCGGCGCCGTATTGAAGTTACGGGTGGAGAGGTCAATGTGACTCAGACCGAGAAAAACCTGAAACTTATGAACAAGGCTACGGAAGCTCTTGTCAGACTCGGTCTGCGTGGCCCTGTTACTCTGCAGTACCTCTATGACCGCAAAACGGACCGTTATCTGCTTATGGAGATCAACCCACGTCTCGGCGGAGGAGCCGTATGTTCGGTGCATGCCGGTGCTGACTTGCCGGGTTTTATTCTAGATGAGTCGCGCGGCATAATCCCTTCGGAATGTTTTGACTGGCGTGACGGCACATATATGACCCGCTATATGCAGGAGGTAATATTCTGAATCTGTATTTTGGTTAGAAGATGTTTCCACAGAAAACTATAATCATAGCCGAGGCCGGAGTGAATCACAACGGCGACTACGGGAAAGCCGTGGAGATGGTGCATGCCGCCAAAGAAGCCGGCGCCGACTATGTTAAATTCCAGACAGCGGTTCCGGAACTGGTGATATCCACCATAGCTCCGAAAGCCGAATATCAGAAAGAGACAACCGGTGAAGGTGAGAGTCAGCTGGAGATGTGCCGTAAAATTCATCTCCGCCTTGACGACTACGCGCCTTTGGCAGAGCTTTGCCGGAAGGTGGGAATCGGTTTCATGTCGACGCCGTTCGATCTCGTCTCCATAGATTGTCTTGCCCCGCTGGGAATGGATTATTGGAAAATCCCGTCGGGCGAAATCACCAATCTGCCTTATCTGCGTAAGATAGCCCGACGAGGCGAAAAGATAATACTTTCCACGGGTATGTGCGAGCTCTCCGAGGTCGAGAAGGCCCTGCAGGTACTGGAGGAAAACGGTACGCCGCGCCGCGATGTCGCACTGCTGCATTGCACTACGCAGTATCCTACCGCGATGCGCGACGTAAACCTGCGTGCAATGTATTCGCTTGAAAAATTGGGTGCCGGCGCGGTTGGCTACAGTGACCATACCGTGGGAATCGAGGTGCCTGTGGCCGCGGTTGCGATGGGAGCACGGATAATAGAGAAACATTTCACTCTTGACAAGTCGCTTCCGGGGCCTGATCACCGGGCATCGCTTGATCCGGAAGAACTTGCTGCGATGGTCTCTGCCGTGCGCAACATAGAGACGGCGCTCGGGACCGGGGATAAGACTGTTGCAGAGTCCGAGCGTGCGAATATCGTTGTGGCGCGTAAAAGTATCGTGGCTGCAAGGAACATACGCAAGGGGGAAATCCTTAACGCCGACAATATCACGGTGAAACGTCCCGGCAACGGATTGAGCCCGATGTTGTGGGACTCGGTCGTCGGTACGCCTGCTGTCCGTGACTTTGAATATGATTCGCTTATAGAAATCTGAAATCCAGGAATAATGACGGTTTACGAGGTGGCCAGAAAAGCCACGGAGCAGCTTGCTCCACGCTTCGGAGCAGGTGAGGCAAAAGCCATGACGCGGATTATTTTCGAGAACCTGAAAGGGTGGAATCCGGTCGATGTCGCTGTGAAGTCAAATGAGGAGATGACTGATTTCATGGCATGGAAAGTCGACGGGGTGGTTACGCGTCTGCTCGCAGATGAACCGATACAATATATTTTCGGGAATACGGATTTTTATGGTCTGAATATCAAGGTTACACCTGATACTCTCATTCCACGGCCGGAGACTGCCGAACTTGTGGATCTCATTGTCAGGGAAAACAAGGAAAAGGATCTGCGGGTGCTTGATCTATGCACCGGTTCGGGGTGTATCGCACTGGCACTGGCGCGGAATCTCGTATTCCCGGAGGTGACAGCTACAGATGTCAGTGATGCGGCCCTCGCGGTTGCCAGGGAGAACGATGCCGCGCTTCATACAGGTGTGGATTTCATTCATGCCGATATTCTTAAA
>URZG01000046.1 GCA_900552325.1 uncultured Porphyromonadaceae bacterium
TCGAACTTGGCCTCGGAGATGGATTTGTCGGGGATGAAGCCCACGATATAACCCTTCACATAGGTGTTGGCCACGGCCGACGAGGGAGCGCCGGCGGCAAGCATCTGCGAGGGATTGTAGGGGGAGGCTTCGGTGCCCGAACCTTCGGGAATACCGGTTGAGGGATCGTCGGGACCCGGTTCGGGATCACCGCCGGGAACATCGACACCCTCGAGATGGAACTCAGCCGAGGTGCCGGTGTTGCCGGTAATACCGAACACACCCATCAGGTGGTCAAGCGTACCGAATACGTTGAACTTTTTACCGAGGTTTTCGGGATGGTCGGCAAGAGCCACATACTCGCGCATACGCGAACCCTGGGGCAGAGGCACGATCAGACAGGCCGAGAGGTCGCGGGTCTCGGGGGTAGCGCCGATCACCACAGTGTTGCGCAGCGTTGCGGCGGCGCCCCACTCTATCTGGTCGGGAGAGGTGACGGTCTCAACCTCGGGAGCTACCGTACCTACGATATAACCCTCGGTCCAGCCCTGCGGAGTCTCGCCGGCGTTGATTTTCTCGATACCTTCGTCAACGCTCCAGGGATTTGCCTCTGAACCGGCGGGGAGGGTCGGGTTGCCGAAGTTCATCAGACCGTCGGCATCGATGAGGACGAGCTGCCAGGGCGAAACATTGGGGCTGCTGTAATAATAGCCGAGAATACCCACCACGTCACCGTTGCCCTGCGGCAGAACGGTGTTCCAGAACGAGGCGTAACCCGATGTGCGGATATTGAGTTCCGAACCGCTGGCGTCAACGATAGGCTGGTTCTCGCCCGACGAATGGTATTCGCCGCAGAGAGTGGCCGTGCCGTCGGCATTCTTGAAATGCACGTTATTGATGCGCACCAGCTGCCCCTGCCATTTGCGCAGGAATTCGCCGTTGGTGAGTGCGCTGTTGGTGTTGAGCTCGTCGATCGATGAGATAGTGACCGGCTCGACTTTCGAGGGCTCCGGGAGACCGTTGAGCTGTCGGTGTTCGTCGAAGAACTCGGGCGCCATGAAAGTAGGCTCGTAATTGTTGGCCGAGTCCTTCCACTTCGGGAAACCGAGCTGCAGCAGACCGGCATACCGGCCGATGTACATGCCGGTGAGGTCGATTACAATCTCCTGCCCCACACGGTAGGTGAGCCACAGATTGTAGGTGTTGATCGAGATGGGGAGTGCGCCGGTCTCGTCGCGGAGATAGAGACATTTGAACACGTTGCCCTCGCGGTCGGCGGAGATCACGCGGCCCGAGATTATATAGTGTTCGCCATTCTCCTTTGCGGGGATCTCCTCGCAGTAGGGGGTCTCGTTTTTCCAGAATTTCTCCTTTACCTCCATGATGGTGGAGTTGGGCCGGAGGGTTGCCTGGGGCACCTCGTAAGCCGATGCGGGCTTGGAGATGTCGTCCTGGCACGAGGCGAGCCCCATGACAGCGGCGACAGCCACAGCCCCATATAATAATTTCTTGAGAATCATAATTTTATCAGATTATTTGGTGCCGTTTACAGTAAGTTTGTTCACCTCCCATGTGCCGCATTTGGCGGAAGTTCCGATATAGTGGAAAGCCACCTTGATTTTCTTCCCGGCGTATGCCGTAAGGTCTATGGCCCCGGTTGAAGCGAATGTCCAGCTCAGCGCGTCAGGCCAGGAGGGCACAGTGAGGGCAGTCCATGTGGTGCCACCGTCGGTGCTGACCTCGAAGAGAGCTTCCTTACGGGCCTGCTCGATGGAGGAGAAGAAATTGAGAGCCTGCGAGAAGGATGCCGACGCGGTTTTGTAACCGGTCAGGTCTATCTCAGGAGAGATAAGTCGAGCCTCGGCGTCATGATTGGTATCGTTGAGGTAAGCCGACGCCTTCATGCATGAGTAGCGCGAATCAAAGTTCCAAATATAGCTCAGAGCCGAGGGGAGCTTGATATTGTCAATCGTGAAATTACCCTGGCCGGAAGCGAATGTCTCCGCAAACACAGTGGTGCCTGTAGGGGGCTGAGGTGTATCGCCGCCGTTGCCGAGCTCTTTGCCGTCAATTACAGCGGCAGAAACCGACTTGAGCCCGCAGGCGCCGAAATATTTCTCAACGGAACCTTTCAGAAGCACCTCCTTGCCAAGAAGGCCCGGATTATCCTTGAGATTCAACGAAGAGCGGATAGTGCCGGCGGGGAGCTGCACGGGAAGCACCTCGGAAGAGGATGCCACGGCATCAGTGGCACCGAGGATGATATTTGTGGCCACGGCGCCGGAGGTGCCGAATACGGCCTCGGAAAGCGATTTGTCGGGGATAAAGCCCACGATCACACCTTTCACCCATTTGTCGGCTTCAGCCACGGCGGGAGCGCCCTGACTCAGCAGCTGGGCAACGGTGTAGGGCGATTCCTTTGTTCCCTCGCCACCCACAACAGGTTTCTCGGGTTCGGCCTCGGTGAAGCCTTCGAGATCGGCCGGGGAGTTGAGCATCAACTGCCAGTCGCGGCTGAAATACGAGAGTATGGCGGTGATGGAACCGTTGCCGGCAGGCTGCAGCTGGGCCCACCATGTAGAGTAGCCGCTGTTGCGCATGATGATGCGGTTGCCGTCTGGACCGATGATGTTGCGGTTCACTGTGGTGCCCGATTCACCGAAAGGCTGGCCGGGCTTCTCGAAATGCACGTCCTTGAGGATGATGAAACGGTTCTGCCATGCCAGCAGCTCGGAGGTGTTCTGCTTTATGGCGGCAAGTTCGGCGAGTGTCACCTCGTGGGGCACGACCTTCGAGGGGTCGGGAGTTCCCTGCACAAGAGCCACGGCCTTGAAATCCTCCTCCTCGATGCGCGAGGGATATTCGTTGGTGGTCGGAGCGGCACCGATCTGCATATTGTTGCCGTAGGCACCGATATAGAGGCCGGTAACGTCGATGGCCACCTCCTGGCCGAACTTATAGTACTGGTAAAGTTTGGAAATATTCACCGAGAAAGCGATGCCGGCGGTCTCGTCCTCGATCATGAGCGACTTGAAGATATTGCCGGTCTCGTCGTCGGAGATGATGCGACCGCGCACAATGTAATGCTCGCCGTCGGCGTTGGTGCCGATTTCGGTGGCATAGTTCGAAGCCGAAGAGTTGTAGAAGGCTTCCTTCAGTTCAAGAAGGGTGATATTGGCCTCGATCTGCTCGATGTCTCCGCCGGGCTGCGAAATCGGCGGACGCTCGAAATCGTCATCGCACGACGCGAACCCCACGGCTGAAGCCAAGGCCAGGGCTATGTATAAGAATGTCTTTTTCATGATTTACTGTAAAAACGTTAGAAGCGGACGCCCACGTTGAAATATACCTTCACGCCCTGTGCGTACTGGTATTTCGTGGGATATGCCTTGGGGTTGAACTTTTTGGTATCGACACGCGACTGCTGGAAGGCGTTGGTGACGAGGTTGGTGTTGTTGAGGATATTCGACACCGACAGATTGAAGTTCAGGGCCAGCGAGCGGTTGAGGTAGAGGCTCTTGCCGATCGAGGCGTTGAGCACCCAGTTGCAGGGGAGTTTCTCCTGTGTGGCGAAGGCGTCGACGATAGCCTCCACTTCCTCGTAGGTGTTTGCCACGGTCCAGATCTCAGGCATCTCCTCGTGGTAGGGGTAGGCCAGCTGCACGTAGTAGTCGCCCATCCAGGTGGCGTTGACATTGAAGTACCAGTTTTTCGGTGCCGCATAGTCAAGGGCGATATTCATCGCGGCCTGAGGGGTGGAGGAGCAGATATAGTTTTTAAGGTAAACCCGTTTTTCCTGGGGATCGGAAAGCTCGTTCTCGGCCGAACGGGTACCCATCGGATTGTTCTTGTACTGATAGCGCGAATATGTACCGGCCACCGATGCGGTGAGCGAGGGGAGGATCTTGTAGGCCATTCCCAGCTCCACGCCCTTGTACTGACGGTGCACGTCGCTGAGGGCGAAGTTCACGAAAGTATTGAGGGTCTCGTCGTAGAATCCCATGCGCTCGATGGCGCCGGTGATGTTGGTGAAGAACACACCTACCGAACCGCGGAAACGGCGGTAGTTCCAGTTGTAGGCGGCATCAGCCGAGAACACGCGCTGCGAACGCAGGTTGTCGACGGTGGTGTCCTTGATGCGCGGCGAGATGTACACGTCCTTGATAAGAGGAGCCTGTGTGCCGTACTCGGCGTTGACGGTAAAGAAATTGCGGCCGTCGAGTTTGTAGGTGGCACCGGCCTTCACGGCGGCATCGTCGAAGCGGTAGGTCTTGGATTTGCCGAGGGAGTTTTCGGGAGCGCGGCCGTTGCGCATGTGGCCGAAGCGGTAGAACTGCTCGTAGCTTACCTGCGCGCCCCAGTGGGCGTCCCAGTGGGCGGAGTTGAACTGGTTCTGGATGAAACCCTGAGCCTTCAGAGCATGGATGTTGTAGTCATAACCGAACCGCTCCCCTACCCCTACGCGGCGATTGGGATGTTCGAGGTCGTTCTGCATGATGTCGGCCGATGCGAGGGGGTTGTTGACGTCGCGGTCGGAGAAGGGATCCACGTCAAGCCAGTAGGCGCCGCCGAGTAGATCCTTCACAGTCATGTAATCGGCGGTCTTGGTGTAGTTGAAGGTCACGCCGGCCTGCAGGGTGAGGTTGTCGTTGAGACGGCGGTTGAGCACCGAGTTCACGATGAAATTGAACTGGTTGGAGTGCTCCCACTGCTGCATGTAGGTGGAACCGGTCTGCTCGTCGGCGGGGAGACCCTGATTGGCCACGTTGTTGAGGAAGTTGGTCTGATAGAAGAAATCCCAGTCCATCTGGCGGATACCACCTGTGTCGTTACGCCACATGTCGGTGTAGTATTCGGACATGCCCGGCACTTCCTGGTTGAATTCCCAGTATGAGGGGAGATTCTTGTAGTAGTCGGGTTTGGGGTCGTTCCCTTTGAAATAGTTCAGACGGGTGCGCGCGAAGTTGATCCAGCGGAAAGCGACACCGGTATTCAGCGTAGTCTTCTCATCCTTGAAGATCCAGTTGAGCATCACGGTGGGATCGAACTTGCGGCGGATATTGTCGGAGCGTTTCTTGCCGTCCTGCCAGCCCCATGCGGGGTTGTAGAGGTTCGAGCCGACCAGGTCGTAGGCCTCCTGCACCGTGGCGCGGGCGTTGGCATACTCCATGGGGGCACCCCATGTGGTGAGGGTGATCGAATGGTTGGGATTGATCACCTTTTCGGCGGAGAGGAAGTAGCCGCCTGCGTTATAGTAAGTACCGTCCACGATACCTTCGTCGGAATAACGGCCTATGGCACCGAGGGTAAGGCCCCATCCACCGGCAGATATGCCGGTGGAATACTGCGCCATGGCGCGGGCATAGTAGTTGGAGTTGGTGTAGCTCAGCGAACCGTTGAAACCGGGGGAATAGGTCTCGGTGATGGTGTTGAAGTTCTGCGAGCCGCCGATGGCCGAGAAGCCGTAGGCAGCCGCTCCGAGCCCCTGGGTGGCGGTGCTGTTGCGGAAAGCGCGCGAGGTCATGCCGCCGAGCTGCGAGAAAGTGAAGCCGCCGCGCACGATGTCGTTCATCGGCATGCCGTTGATGTAGGTTTCCTGCTGCTCCTGACGATATCCGCGGTAGTTGCTGTAAAGGGGCTGGAGGCCGTAGCGCACGAACTTGTAGTAAATATTGTCCGACGAACCGGTAAGGGCGGTCACTGCCTGCGAGTTGCCCTCCTCGTCCTCGAGCATCGACTCGTCGAAGGCCAGGTCAGTGGCATATTCGTCGATGACGGCCTCCACGGCGCTGCGGTCGGAGGCGAGAGCCACGTTCATAGGCACCGACTGGCCATTGTAGAGACGCAGCTGCAGGGCGTCGTCGCCGTAGCCGGCAGCCGAGATTTTCAACACGGCCTCTCCCGGAAGCGCGTTGGAGATGCGGAAATCACCGGCGGAGCCGGTAACGACTGTGATGTTCTGGCCGGGGATAGTGACCAGGGCGCCGGCCACCGGGGCTCCGGTATCGGCGTCGACAACGGAACCGGTCACCACGGCCGTCTGGGCCGACACACCGGTAGCGGCGGCCGACATCAGCAGCGGTAGAAACACTTTTAATCTCATATCTGACTTGTTTAATTGTTTTTTCAGGTATTTGTCAGGGGGTCAAAGATAGCTAATATTTGTGAAAAAAAGAGCATTTCACTGTGAAAAAAAGATGAAATGCGGTCAGTCACACACAATCACTTTCAGCGGCCGGGGATGCTGGTCGGTCATCATCAGATAGACTCCTGCTGGAAGCGACAGCACCTCGCCGTTCACAACATTCTGACGTTCAAGCGCCAGGCGGCCGGAAGCATCGTAGATTCTCAGACCGGTATGGTCATCGCCGCAGACCAGACGCAGCCCTCCCGGCTCATACACGGCGCCCAGAGGCATTTCGCCGGCCACAGCGCCCAGACCGGTGGAGAAGTCCACCGTTATCTCGTTTGTAGGTGCCGAATAGAATCCCAGACGGCATGAACGCACGTGGTAGCTCTCGGCATCCCCCTCGGCATGATCGTCGATCTCGAGCCAGTTGTATTCAGCCACATGGTCGATCTGGCGCGGTTCGCCGCCGGGGGTGACTACCGTGCGCGTCACCACATAGTAGTCCACCACATCATCCTGCGCGCCCTGCGCCGGGATCTCCCAGTTTGCGGTATAGGAGGTGGGGGTAATATCGGTAGCCGCCAGGGCACGGAAGTCATGCAGCACAGGCTGCTCCAGACATTCCCCGCGGAGGGCTATTCCGCGCGAACCGCCGTCCTTGTAATCGGAGACTATGAGCCGGGCCGAATGTTCGCCCACCGACGTGGGGTTATACTTTACCTTCACCCACACCCCTTCGGGAGAGTTGATGGCCGAAGGGATCACCTGAGTCTCCTCCGGAGTGAACATGGCGGCATCGGCTCCCGTAACAGTCAGCTGCACGTTGTAACGGATGTTCTCTCCGCGGAACTGCAGCGACGCTTCGCCGCCGCGGCCCACTGCCACCTGCCCGAAATCAAGCGCCATATCCTGCACCGGAGTGATGAGTACAGGCTCGCCAGAAGGCTCGGAAGAGGAGCCGGGATTGAACGGCAACCCCTTGCGGTTGCCCCACAGATATTCGGCAAGATCCTTGAAGTCGATGAACGGATTGCGGTTGGCCTGCACCTTATAGACCTCCTCGTTACGGCTGAGTTCTTTCTGGCTCGGCGGATCCTCGCGGTGCCAGCGCATCAGTAGGTCTATACTCCAGGAATTCAGCGTGGGGTAAGTGTTGTTGTTCATCATGTAGGTGTACTTCCAGGTGAGATTCTGATAACAGCACACCATGTAGAAATAAGTTCGGGCGAAATCCCCCTTGTACTCGTCGGCAGGCTCGAAAACGGCTTTAGCGCCGCCACCCTGGCCGGCGACGGGAGTGCCCACCCGGCTCACGCCGTTGTCGAACGTGGCGGTCTGCACCTCGCCCAGCGGGTAATTGCTTTTGGCCATGTTGGCCGCCTTCTCCGATGGATACAGATGGTTGAGATCAACGTATGCGGGTGTGTTCTCCGAGCCTCCCCACCAGCTTTTCGGAAGGGAATGTTCGCGGTTCAGTCCCCAGAAGTCATTGACGTAGAGAGGTATGTCGGAATACATCTCCCACCACTGGCCGTAGCGGGAATCGGAAGGGGGATACACATCGGTCTTACGGAAATAATCGGGCAAAGCCATGTAGCTCGACACCTCCGTGTGATTGTAAAGCAGCGTGTGGAGCGCGTCTTTGAGTTCGGCCTCGCGTTTCCCTGTGAGCGAGGAATAGTATCCGGCCGGAACCTCGGCGGCGGCGCCGAAAGCCACGACAAAGGCCACGGCGACGGATGCGCGCCATAAACATTTAGTTATCAAATTGTTTTCCATCATTTGCCAAAGGTACTGATTCTGAGGATAAGCGCACATCATCCGCCGGGGAATAAAACCGCCGGCGCATAACTCTACAAAAGTAGTTAAAAAACTTAACAATCGGAAAGCGTAAAAAGTTTTTTTGGCCGGTGACATAATAACTGACGGTGAACCGGAACTGATTTCCGGTTCACCGTCCTGATTTTTGTCCCGGCGGGGAATGGTCGGCAATGACACATCTTCCCGGAACCCGGCTATAATGTGATGCAGGAGAGGATCCCCGACGTCACTTGCGGCGGCGCACCGAGCGCACTACCGAGGACGAGGAGGATTTCGCTGCCTTTGGCTTGGAGGCCTTCGGCTGTTTTTTCTTTGTCTCTTTCTTGGTCGTCTCCTTTTTGGCGGAGGAAGAGCGGCGCGAACGCGAGGAACGCACCGACTTCTTGGTGTCGGCATCATCGGCAGCCACCTCCTCGCCGGAGTCGCCGTCGCGCGACGGGATGGCTTCGGCGTCAGCCTTGGCGGCCTCGGCGGCCTCCTCGGCGGCTTCGCGTGCCTCGCGTGCGGCTATCACCTCCTCGCGCGAGGGTACCCAGAGCTTCTTGTCGAAGTTGTCGAGACGCGCCTGTATGGAGTCCTGGGCCCGCTTGCGGTCATCCGGATCGGGGAAAAGCTGCATCATCGACTTGTTGGTGAGGTTGCGGGTCTTGTATATGTCGCCGTCGTACATGGCCATGTTGAAAAAGTCGGCGTAGGTGTATTTCGGCAGATTGTTGTCGTCGTCGATGAAGATATACTGCTGGGCGAGGTAAGGCCGCAGGTCGGTCATCTTGACCCAGAACATCGGGTAACGCACGGCCTCGCCGCCGAAATCGTCGGTGCGGTGGAGCACCGGGCAGATGGCTTCGGCCACGCGGCGTGTCTTGTTGGTACGCGAGTCGAACTCCCAGCGCTCCAGCATGTAGTACGACAGCACCTCGTTGGAGGGTACGTCGGCCTCCTCTATGGTATATTTCGGGGATTTCTCTGTGGAGCCTTTCGCCGGGGAATAAAGAACATGGAAGCGGTCGAGCATGTCGCCCACCTTCAGGCGGTACTGGTCGGTGAAAATCTCCTTGCCGTCAAGATACTCGTATGCCGGGATCTGCCCGTCGGCGAGAAGGCGCATGATGATGCGGAAAAGGTTCTCCTGGCCGTCCACCACATCCTCGGGGAAGTAGAGCGATGCATTCTTGGGATTCTTCACCTGCAGGTCGCGGTAGATGACGCGCATCCACTGGCGGTCGGCGTCGCTGACATTCGACTCGCCGGCGAGGCGCTGCTGCATACGTGCGGTCACTCCGGGCTGCGACTGCTCCTTTCCGCGGCGCGAACGGTCGCTGTCGCCGCGGCGGCGCACCACCGTCGATGAGGAGGAGCCGTTGTCCTGGGCTATGGCCGGCGCCACGGCTCCCAGGGCGAGCGCCGAAGCCAGAATATATTTAGCAAAGAGTTTCATATATTGTTAGGGATGGGGGATTTCTGTGGATTAGTTTACGATTACCTCGATCGGGGCGAGATCGCGGGTGATGCCGTCGGGACCTACCGCCTTGACGCGCGAGATATAGAAGCGCTTGCCGCGGCTGAGACGCCGGAACGAATCTTTCTGGCGCTGCGAGAAGTTGGCGCCGTCGCTGACCTCGGGGATGGCGTTGCCCATCGAATCGAAGAACACCGTCTCGAAGCTCAGCACCTTGAACTGGATGTTGAGCAGCCCGTCGTCGATGGCGGCAGAGATGCCGGGAGCGGCCAGAAGCGACGCCTTGGGGAAGCCGCGTCCCCCTTTGAAGCGCGATTCGGCGCCGTTACCGTCCTTGTAAGCGATATATGGTGTAGGATCGGGGAGCTTGCGCACGCGGAACTTGTGGGTTCCCATCGTCATCGAACGGCCGTCCATCTGGGCGTTGACCGTAACCACCGCCTCCGAACCGACAGCGGTGGGACGGGCCACCCATCCGTTGCCGTTCTTCACCAGCGAGGATACCTCGCTCATCGGCACGCCGGGAACGGAGATCTCGATCGGGTTGTCGATACCGGCATAAAGCACATTCATCATAGTCGCCGACACGGTGGCGGCAGGCTCGATCACGGTATAGGAGGACTGGAAGGGGAGTTTGGTCACCGAACCGTCGCCGTGAGGCACCTCGAGGTAGCCTTTATAGTCGAATTTACCGGTTGAACCGGGGGTGAATTCATAGAGACCTTTGGCCGAGTTGAGGCGGTTGCCGTTGACATAGACCGCCGGACGGGCCGTGGTGTCGACCGCGGCCAGCACGATGTTGGCCGAGTATTTGCCGCCGCGCATCACGATACGGCTCTGGGGTATCACGAAGGCGTTGAGTTCGTTCACACGCACATCGCCGGCGTCGACGTTGGCCAGCAGTGTCTGGAGCGCCTCACCCTCGGCATACTTCAGGTCGTTCTGCAGCTTGGTGAGGAGGGTGACAGCCGCCACTACGGGCTGAGTGTCGAATTTCGATTCTTCCCACGACTGCTTCACGAGAGTGCCTTTGCGGGCCACTGGATCGGTGGAGAGCGCCTTGAGGATATTGTTGCGCTTTAAGGTGTCGGGCATCAGCGCGGCGATATATTTGCGGTAAGACTCCACATCCGTGCGGAGCGCGCGGCCGCGGTAAGCCGGGGCGTTGAGCATCACCACAGCCGCAGCGTCGAGGTTGTCGCGGTTGAGGATATTGTTGACATCGGCGTCGGAACCGTCGGCTTCCCTGACGATGAGAAGTTTCAGCGAGTCGATCTTCTGATAGAGGACGGCTGTGTTGCGGCGCACTTCCAGCGCCTTGTCGAACCAGCGCTTCCCCTTGTCGGGATTCTGCATCGCGAAGGCCTCGAGGGTGTTGAGGATGGCCACGTTGCGCTGCTCCACGTTGGTGTTGGTGCGCGTGAGCCCCTCCTCCACCTGCGTGAAGCCGTTGAGCACGTCCGACGACACGTTCAGGGCCAGCATGGCGGTCAGCACGATGTACATCAGATTGATCATCTTCTGACGCGGCGAGAGCCTGTTGTTGCTTGTACTCATTTACTTCAGGGGGGATTCGGAGGTCTGTGCGGATTCGGGATCGGTAACGGCGGGAGCCTGCTGGGGCACGGGGGCCGGAGCGGCAGGCGCGGGGGCCGGAGCGGCGGCGGCAGCGGCAGCCATGGGGTTGTACATGTTGATGGTCATCGCCGAGATCATCTTGGCATAGACGGCGTTGAGCTGCTGCATGTACTGCGCCATGCGCTCGGTCTCCTCGCAGTAGCGCGAGGAAGAGTCGGCCGAACGGGTGTACATTTCGGAAATATCCTTGATTCCCCGGTTGACGCGGTCGATGGCGTCGAGCTGCGACGACACGCTTTTGAGCTGTATCTCGTAGATGGTGTTGAGCCCCGAGATGTTGCGGTTGAGATTCTGCATCTGCTCCACATATCCGCCCGACGAGCGGGTGATGTTCTCGGAGTTCTCAGTGATGGCCTGATAGGACTCGAGGAGTACATCGCTCACGGTGTTGAGCGCGCGGGTGGTCTCCTGGAGATGGCGCAGCTGTTCGGTCATCTCGGTGATCTGGTTCACATAGAGCTGCGAGGCGTTGGTGATCTCGCCCATGATCACGCCCGGCGAGGCGCCGGTGAGATCGGGAGCAACAAGGGGCTGCTGGGGCAGAGCCTGAGGCGCCTGCGCGGAGGCGCCCCCTCCGGCGTTGACCGTGCCGTTGATAACCACGCCGGAACCGGATGCGAAATCGGGGCGGTCCTCGGGATCACCCGAATCGAATACGGGGAACACATTCTCCCATTTGTATTCGCGGGGAGGACGGTCGAAAGCGGTAAGGGTGAACATCAGCACCTCCGTGCCCATACCTATACAGAGCAGAAGGTTGCCGCCAGGCAGGTGAAGGATCTTGAACAGAGCGCCCCAGATCACGATTGCGGCGCCGATGGAGTAAGCGAAGTTGAAGAACCGCTGCCCTTTTTCGGAAGAGATCCAGGCACCGATGCCGCGTTTATATTTCTTTATATTCTGTACCATTGTTGTAGGTT
>URZG01000047.1 GCA_900552325.1 uncultured Porphyromonadaceae bacterium
CTGCCGCTAACGGCTCCGTCCTCCACTTTCCTGAGTGAAACGAGAGGAGTGCCGTTATCGCCGGTGAGAACCACGTTGCCGGCACCCGTTTTCTTATATCCGGTAACTTTATCGAGAGCCTGGAGCACACTCTGCTCGACATTCATGTCAGGGCACATCATTCGGGTGGATGCGATTTTGTCGAACGTAATTTTACCATCACCATTTCCGGCGACAAAAGCCCCCTTTATGGAATTACATCCGGCATTACCGGTAAGACGTCCCGTTGCCGTATCGAAACCAAGGTAAGGAATCTCCGCGTCGGGGACGGTCATTTCCACGGCCTTACCCTCTACAGCCGTTATTTCCCAACGGCCGGAAAGTTCACTGATATTCATGTTTTTTGTTGCGGAACACGAAGCCGCTAATGCCAACAGAGCCATCCCTGCGGCTGCAGACGATATTGTTTTCTTCATCTTTATGATATTTATTTATTTCATTGGACTGTCCAACTTCTCAAAAGTAAAAACAATCCCATGAATTTTTTAGTTTTCAGTAATCGGAAAAGATTTGCCAGCTATGGGGAAAATATGTAACTTTGCACTTTCAAATTCTCATTCATTTTTGCAATTTCTATGGGAGGTTTTTTTGGTTCCGTAGGCAAGGAGCCGTGTGTGACCGATATTTTTTACGGCACCGACTATCATTCTCACCTGGGCACCAAACGCGCCGGGATGGTGACGTTCGACCGGGAGAATGGCTTCAACAGAGTGATACACAGCATCGAACGCGATTATTTTCGCTCAAAGTTCGAGGACCAGCTTGACAGTTTTACCGGAAATTCAGGCATCGGTGTGGTCAGCGACACCGACCCGCAGCCCATAATAGTGAATTCCCACCTCGGACGTTACGCGGTAGTAACTGTGGCGAAAATCAACAATATCCGCGAAATAGCCGATGAACTGCTTGCCAAGAAGATGCATTTCAGCGAACTTTCCGCCAACCGCGTAAACCAGACGGAACTTGTCGCACTCCTTATCAATATGGGAGAAACCTTCGTGGAGGGCATCAATCTCGTCTATAAAAAGATCAAGGGCTCATGTTCGATGCTGATTCTCACGGAAGACGGCATAATAGCTGCACGCGACTATCTTGGACGCACTCCGATTGTTCTGGGGCATAAGCCCGGAGCCTACGCTGCAGCAAGCGAATCGTCAGCCTTCCCAAATCTTGACTACAAGGAACTCCGCGATGTAGGTCCCGGCGAGATAGTACGTCTGGGCGCCGACGGAATCGAAGTGCTTCAGAAAGCCGCCACACGTTGCCAGATATGTTCGTTCCTTTGGGTATATTACGGATTCCCCGCCAGCTCATACGAAGGAATAAATGTCGAGGAGGTCAGAGAAAAGGCCGGGCGTATAATGGGCGCGGAGGATACCACCGAGGCCGACTGCGTATGCGGCATCCCTGATTCCGGCGTAGGCCATGCGCTGGGATATTCCGACGGGCACGGTATACCGTACCAGCGCGCCGTACTGAAGTACACCCCGACCTGGCCGCGCAGTTTCACCCCCGGGAACCAGTCGCGGCGCAACCTGGTAGCCCGCATGAAACTTATCCCCAACCCGGCGCTTCTGAAAGACAAGGATGTGGTGTTCTGCGATGACTCGATTGTACGCGGCACCCAGTTGCGCGACAACGTGCGCACATTCTTCGAAGCGGGAGCCAAAGGGGTACATGCACGTATCTCATGTCCGCCGCTTGTCTACGGTTGCCCTTACATCGGATTCACAAGTTCCAAAAGCGATATGGAACTTATCTCCCGTCAGATCATCAGGGATTTCGAGGGAGAGGATGTTTCGCAAGAGACACTTGAACGTTATGCCGCCACCGACACTCCGGAATACCGGCGGATGGTTGATGAAATCGGGCGCCGCCTCGGGCTCACCACCCTGCAGTTCAGCAAGATCGAAACTCTTATCGAAAGCATCGGTCTTCCGAAAGATAAAATATGCACCCATTGTTTCGACGGCTCCAGCTATGATCCCGACTGTGCTTATGCCAAAGATCATACCGGGGAATAAAATGCGAATCCGCATCATACGATAAAAAAACTCCGCGATGGAAATTTCCATCGCGGAGTTTTTTATTTCACAGAATAACCCGATTACTGAAGGGTACCCTGCTCGGCCTGCTGAATCATATTCTGGTCAGCGGTGATGTATATCTCCACACGGCGGTTCTGCGCACGGCCGGCGGCGGTATCGTTAGAGGCTACATAATCTGCCATAGGAACACCTTTGGCAGTGAGACGGGTTACAGGCACACCGGAATTGACGAGGAATGCCTGCACTGCGTCAGCGCGGTTGGTGGCGAGAGGAGCGTTTACCGACATGGAGCCGGTATTGTCTGTATAACCGTAGATCTGTACGTTGGTATTGGGATTCTGCTTGAGCGAGTTGGCGAACTGGGCAAGCTCAGTCTGGGCGGAAGCGTTGAGGTTATATTTTCCGGTGGGGAAAAGAATACCGCCGGGGAAAGTCACCTTGATGGCAGCCAGACCATTCTGATCCTCCACACGCTGAACATCGGCGTTGGGGAGAGTCTGCTCGAGCTGTTTCGCCTGGTTATCCATCTTCTTGCCAATAAGAGCGCCGGCTCCGGCTCCTACAGCAGCGCCTACAGCCGACCCGATGGCAGCACCTTTGCCGCCGCCGATAAGAGCGCCAACACCTGCGCCGAGAGCGCCGCCGCCGCCGCCGCCGATAAGGGCGCCTTTGCCGGTATTCGACATATTACAGCCGGTGAGCATTGTTCCGGCCGCTACCAGTGCGATAGCCAAAGTCTTCAATGATTTCATTTTTTTGACGTTTAGTTGTTAGTCTTTTATATTCAATGGCAAAGTTACGTAAAAAATTCCGCAAAAACAATTCCTTGCCAATATGTTGCCGTACTATAATTACAAAAGAGAGATACGGAATGTTTTTTAACATGAAATTTTTTCCATAATCAGTTAAGTATATTCACGGGGATTTTGTAATTTCGTGTCGGTTTAACCTAAGTCTTTATATGAAATCCGTAAACTGGACGACCCCCTCGAAAAAAGGACAGCTTATCTGTCACCTCGGAGCTCTGCTTGTCGTGGCCATGTGGGGCGGTTCGTTCGTAGCAACCAAAGTCCTTACCGAACACGGACTCGGACCGGTGGAAATATATATCTACCGTTTTGTGCTCGCATATATCCTGGTGCTCATCAGCTGCCATAAAAAGCTGCTGGCACACAACTGGCGTGACGAACTCCTGTTTCTTACCTGCGGCCTGTGCGGCAGCTCCATATATTTCATCGCCGAGAATACCGCCGTCACATATACCCGGGTCTCGGATGTGTCGATGATCACCACACTCTCACCTTTGCTGACCACGTTCATCATAGCGGCCCTGTATAAATCCGAAAGACCGGGAATATGGTTCTATATCGGATCGGCCATAGCGTTTCTCGGAGTGGGATGCATTATATTCAAGGACGGATTCATGACTCAGTCCGAAGGAGGACCCGATTCACTGTCAACGACCATAGGGGATCTTCTTGCCCTCGGAGCTGCTCTTTCATGGGCCATATACAGCGTGGTGCTCAGAAAACTCAACGCAACCTATTCGGCTCAGTTCATAACGCGCAAGACATTTTTCTACGGGCTTATAACAGCCATTCCGTTCTGGATCATTTCCAAAGAACCGATTTCTCCCCCTGAAGTATTTCTCGAACCGGGTGTGATCGGGAACCTGCTGTTCTTAGGAGTGATGTGCTCGATGGTATCATATATAATATGGGCCGGGGTCATGGGTCGTCTCGGTGCGATAACCACCAACAATTACCTGTATATTCAGCCTATATTCACCATGCTTATCGCGGCAGTCATACCGAGCCTGCACGACCCCATCACGATATTGGGGTGCTTCGGATGTCTGCTGATAATCGGGGGGCTCTGGCTCGGCGACTATATGAGCGGCAAGGCTCCATCCGGTCACTGACATTATTCCGACGGTTTCTGAAATACAGCGCGCCCGGTAATCGAGATCTCGATTCCCGGGCGCGCTGTATTTCAGAAGTTGCAGACAAATTTTACGCCGGCTCTTTATTTCTCCAGAGCGAAGTCAAGAAGGTCGGAGATATTTGAATAATAGCTGAAATCCAGCCCGGCTATAAAGTCCGGTTCAATCTCTTCCACGTCCCGGCGGTTCTCTTCAGGAAGGAGAACGTGCGTGATGCCGGCTCGTTTCGCGGCGAGAATCTTCTCTTTTACCCCGCCGATAGCCGTGACACGTCCGCGAAGTGTGATTTCGCCGGTCATAGCTATGGAGTGGCGCACCTTGCGGCCTGTCAGTGCCGACACCATAGCCGTCACCATCGTCACTCCGGCCGAAGGGCCATCCTTGGGTATGGCGCCCGCAGGCACATGGATGTGTACCGCTTTGTCTTCGAAAACTGAGGAATCTATGCCCAGTTCCACGGCATGCCCGCGCACATATTGCAATGCGAGTGTGGCCGATTCCTTCATCACATCACCGAGATTACCGGTAAGGGAGAGGGCACCGTTCTTGCCCGGCACCACAGCAGCCTCGATAAACAGAATCTCTCCTCCGGCCGCAGTCCAGGCCAGACCGGTGACAACACCCGGTATATCGTTCCCCTCGTAAATCTCAGGGATACGAGTCCGTTTTCCCAACAGAGAGGTCACCTCATCTTTTCCGATCACAGCAGGCACCTCTTTTCCCCGCATCCGGCCGAGAATAATTTTGCGCACTATTTTGGCGAGAGCCTTTTCGAGCAGACGCACACCGCTTTCCGAGGTATATCCGTCGATTACCTCCACAAGGGCATCATCGTTGAACGAAATACTTTCCGGGGCAAGATTATTGGATTTCAGAAGCCGGGGAATCAGATGGCGGCGCGCTATCTCGATTTTCTCCTCAGTGGCATATCCTGATAGTTCGATGATCTCCATTCGGTCGAGCAACGGCTGGGAAAGGGTCTGCAACGTGTTGGCAGTCGCAATGAAAAGCACTTTCGACAGATCGAAATCAACATCCAGATAATTGTCGTGGTAACGGCAGTTCTGCTCCGGATCGAGAACTTCGAGGAGTGCGGCGGCTGGATCACCCTTATAATCGGATCCTATTTTATCCACCTCGTCAAGGAGAAGCACCGGATTCATCGAACCGGCTTTACGCAAAGCGGTGATCATACGTCCGGGCATAGCACCTATATATGTACGGCGATGGCCGCGGATCTCAGCCTCGTCATGAAGACCGCCCAGGCTCACCCGGTGATATTTCCGTCCCATGGCTTTCGCCACAGACTGCCCCAGCGATGTCTTTCCCACACCCGGAGGTCCTACAAGACATAATATGGGGGCGTGACCTTCGGGATTGTTCATTATAACCGCTATCTGCTCGAGAATACGCTCCTTTACCTTGGCAAGTCCGTAATGGTCGCTTTCCATCACCTCCTCGGCGGCGGAGAAATCGGTATTCAAATCTGTGGAAATTCCCCAGGGCAGATCAAGCAGAGTGTCAAGATACCCCGACAATACGGCAAAATCCGGAGAATTCGGATTCGTACGTGAAAGTTGCGCAAGATCTCTTTCCACCGATCGTCTCACATCCTGCGGCAACGGCAGTTTCTCAGCCTTCATCCGCAACTCTTCGGAGGGGTCGGAATCACCGTAAAGCTCCTTGCGTATGGCTTCCATCTCCTCGCGCATGAACGCCTCGCGGTGGCCGCGTTCCATCTCCACACGCGCCTTTTCCCTGAACGAATTCGCCAGCCGCAATTCCTCGAGTTTCTCCCCTATCATCTCCAGCAGACGTTCGCCGCGGGCATTGAGACGGTATATGGAGAGTAGTTCGATTTTCTGCGGCACCGAAAGCGGGAATGACGTGGATATGAAATTGATCACATCATCGCGGTCAAGATTGTCAAGCGACATCACTACATTGAGTTCCAGATCGCCGCCGTTATCCTTATACTCTTTCACGCGGTTCAATATCTCCGTGGTCAGGGCGGCATAGGCGTCATCCTTCCTGTGGCGCGGCTGCGTGATGGGCTTCACAGCTATGTGCATCATTCCGGCAGTAGCCCCTTCTGAAGCATGGCCGTCACCCATAAGACGGTACTTGCACACAGCCCTTACTACGGCAGCCTGCATTTTGTCGGGAAGGTCGAAAATCTCGAGGACCTCTACCAGCGAGCCGTATTCACACAGCTCCGAGGCCGAAGTGATCTCATCCACCGCCCCGTCTTTCTGGCACGACAATCCGATCAGGCGTTTCTCTTTCTTGGCCATCGCGGCCACCTCACGGGCTTGTTCGCGCACAAGATTCAGCGGCATCGTTATGCCGGGGAAAAGCACGAGGTTCCGCGTAGGTATAACCGGCAGGTTTCCTACATCGGAAGGGATCGGAAGCTGTTTGGTCGGGTCTATTACGGTTTGTCCCACCTGCAGAATACCGCAGGAGGGAGAAATCTTGGTGTTATCGCTCATCTTTATTTCTCTGTGCTTCGGGGTGCAAATTTACAAAGAAAATCGCAAACTATGTTTTCTAACATGAAAAAATATATTGCTATTTAAACAATTATTACTAATTTGCGGCCAGTTTTTAAAAGAGAGTTCATTTTTAGGTCTCACACCGCAACAAACGTAAGATTTGTTATCCCGTAAGGTAATTATTGGAAGAATGGACCTCTAAAGATACAAATCCCCTTACCCCAAAACTAATAACATGAAGGTTTATCAGACAAACGAAATCAAGAACATCTCTTTGCTTGGAAGCAAAGGCTCAGGTAAAACCACACTCGCTGAAGCTATGCTCTACGAGTGTGGAGTTATAAAACGCCGTGGCTCCGTGGAAGCCAAAAACACCGTTTCCGACTACTTCCCCGTTGAGAAAGAATATGGTTATTCGGTATTCTCCACTATCTTCTATGCCGAATTTCTCAACAAAAAGCTGAATGTGATAGACTGCCCCGGAGCTGACGACTTCGTAGGCAACGCCATCACCGCACTCAATGTCACCGATACCGGCGTCATCGTCATTGACGCGCAATACGGCGTGGAAGTCGGCACACAGAACATCTTCCGCACCACCGCATCGCTGAAAAAACCCGTTATTTTCGCTATAAACCAGCTTGACGGCGAAAAAGCCGACTACGACAACGCCATCGAGCAGATGCGCGAGATTTTCGGCAAGAAGGTGGTGCCTATCCAGTATCCGCTTGCCTGTGGCGCAGGGTTCAACGCCATGATCGACGTCCTGCTGATGAAGAAATATTCATGGGGGCCCGAAGGCGGAGTCCCCACGATAGAGGAGATTCCCGCCGAGGAAATGGACCGTGCACAGGAGATGCACCAGACGCTCGTTGAAGCAGCCGCCGAGAACGACGAGACCCTGATGGAGAAATTCTTCGAGCAGGGCCATCTTTCGGAAGACGAGATGCGCGAAGGTATCCGCAAAGGACTTGTCGACCGCTCCATATTCCCGGTGTTCTGCGTGAGCGCGCTCAAGGATATGGGCGTGCGCCGCATGATGGAGTTCCTCGGCAATGTGGTGCCTTTCGTGGAAGATATGCCCGCGCCTGTCGACAGCGCCGGCAATGAGGTGAAACCCGACAGCAACGGCCCCTTGAGCATATACATGTTCAAAACTACCGTAGAACCGCATATCGGTGAAGTACAGTACTTCAAGGTTATGTCAGGCACACTCACCGCCGGTGTGGATCTCGACAACGTGACCCGCGGCGGCCGCGAGCGCCTGGCCCAGATATTCTGTGTTTGCGGCCAGATCAAGACTCAGGTCGACAAACTTTGCGCCGGCGATATAGGTGCCACCGTCAAGCTCAAGGATGTACGCACCGGCAACACCCTCGACGAGAAAGGGTGCGACATGCAGTTCGATTTCATCAAATATCCCGCACCAAAATATTCCCGCGCCATACGTCCCGTTACAGAGAGCGATGCCGAAAAACTTTCGGCCATCCTTACACGCATGCATGAGGAGGATCCCACATGGGAAGTGGAGATGTCGAAAGAGCTCAAACAGACCATCCTCAAAGGTCAGGGCGAATTCCACCTCCGCACTCTCAAATGGCGCGTAGAGAACAACGACAAACTCCCCATCATTTTTGAAGAGCCCCGAATCCCCTACCGCGAGACTATCACCAAAGCCGCACGCGCCGACTACCGCCATAAGAAACAGTCGGGTGGTGCAGGCCAGTTCGGCGAAGTGCATCTGATTGTAGAACCTTATTCCGAAGACGCTCCCCTCCCCGACACTTACCGTTTCGGCAACCAGGAGTACAAGATGAGTGTGCGCGACACTCAGGAGATCCCTCTGCAGTGGGGCGGCAAACTGGTGGTTCACAACTGCATCGTGGGCGGTTCCATCGACGCGCGATTCATACCTGCCATAGTGAAAGGACTTATGGACCGTATGGAGCAGGGCCCCCTCACCGGATCGTATGCCCGCGATGTACGCGTATGCATATACGACGGCAAGATGCACCCGGTTGACTCCAACGAAATCTCATTCCGCCTCGCTGCCCGCAATGCGTTCTCAGAGGCGTTCCGCAACGCTAATCCGAAAGTGCTCGAACCGGTCTACGATGTGGAAGTGATGGTTCCGTCGGACGTAATGGGCGACGTGATGAGCGACCTGCAGGGACGACGCGCCATTATAATGGGTATGTCATCGGAAAACGGCTTCGAGAAAATTTCCGCACGTGTGCCTCTCAAAGAGATGGCCTCCTACTCCACAGCCCTGAGTTCAATCACGGGCGGCCGTTCTTCATTCACGATGAAATTCTCCTCTTACGAACTCGTTCCCGGCGACGTGCAGGACAAACTGCTCAAAGAATATGCCGAGAAGAACACCGAGGACTGATCTTTTTCCACGGTCAAGCTCCGGGCTGCCGCATACAGACGGAGTTGCACGGCCTTTAACCTTCATTCCTAAATAACACGACCGGCTCCGGCGCGATCTCCGTTCCAAGGGGATCAGCGCCGGAGTTTTTCAATACCGGCGACACATTGACACCGGATATGCTCGCGAAGTTTTTTTTAGAGAATCGCCCCGAGGATTTGCTGAGAAACGAAAAAAAACGTAATTTTGTGAGATATTTCGGCATAAAGCCGCCTGACGCGGCCCATAGCCATGACTCGGATTTTTCACATAGAACAATATATCAAATGGAAGTTACAGGCAGAATCATCGTTGCCCTCCCCGAAGTTTCCGGCACCTCAAGCCGAGGTAATGCCTGGAAAAAACGCGAATATGTACTCGAAACATTCGAGACATATCCAAAAAAAATATTCTTTGACTTCTTCGGCGACCGTGCCGACCAATATCCCCTGAACGTAGGCGACTCTGTAAAACTCAGTTTCGACATCGAAAGCCGCGAATACAACGGCCGCTGGTTCACCTCGATTCGCGGATGGAAGTCAGAGCCCGCTCAGGAAGGTGCAGCCATGGGACAGCCCCAGATGCCTAATCCCAACGGTTTCGTTCCCGCCGGCCAGGCATTCCCCAATCCCGCACCGCAGGCCGCTCCCGCGCCGTTCCCCACTCCGCAGGCGGCTCCCGCCACAGATGCGTTCCCTACCCCTCAGGGCGCGCCCAACGACGATCTGCCCTTCTGATAACCCTCCGGCAGCCCACCTCGACCGCCTGGGTTTAGACTGTCATATCCTTCCGGACACACGGCTGAAGCCGCATCTCCGAAATAAACCTGTTGTTTCTCACTAAAAGCTACGAACTTGGGATTTTTCAGTAAATTTTTCTCAAAAGAGAAAAAAGAGACACTCGACAACGGACTTGAACGCACCAAACAGGGGCTGTTCTCCAAAATCACGCGCGCCGTTGCCGGCAAATCGAAAGTCGACGACGATGTACTCGACAATCTTGAGGAGGTATTCATAACCTCCGACGTCGGTGTGGATACTACGCTGAAAATTATCGACCGTCTGCAGAAACGTGTGGCACGCGACAAGTATGTAGGTTCCTCCGAACTCAACAAACTTCTGTGCGAGGAGATCTGCGAACTGCTGGCTGAGAACAACAATGAATCGGCCGAAGAGGATTTCACAGTCCCCGCCACACACAAACCCCATGTGATAATGGTTGTGGGGGTCAACGGCGTAGGCAAGACCACCACGATCGGCAAACTGGCAGCACAGTTCAAGGCCGCAGGCAACTCCGTGATGCTCGGCGCCGCCGACACTTTCCGCGCGGCAGCCGTAGAACAGCTGGATATCTGGGGTAAGCGTGCCGGTGTGCCTGTGGTGAAACAGAAACTCGGCGCCGATCCGGCGGCAGTGGCTTTCGACACCCTGCAGTCGGCAAAAGCCAACGATGTGGATGTGGTGATAATCGACACTGCCGGCCGTCTGCACAACAAGAAAGGACTTATGGACGAGCTCTCGAAGATCCGTAATGTCATGGACCGCGTTGTGCCCGGCGCCCCGCATGAAGTACTCCTTGTCCTTGACGGCTCCACCGGTCAGAATGCCTTCGAACAGGCACGTCAGTTCGTGGCCGCCACTCAGGTGAACGAGCTTGCCATCACCAAACTTGACGGTACGGCCAAAGGTGGTGTAGTGATCGGAATCTCTGACCAGTTCAAGATTCCCGTCAAATATATCGGTCTCGGCGAAGGCATCAATGATCTTCAGGTTTTCCATAAAAAAGAATTTGTAGAATCCCTTTTCGGTGAATAAGATTTCAAGAAAACCTTCAGTAAACATCATATCGCTCGGATGTTCCAAGAATTTGGTCGACTCCGAGCGATTGATGCTTTTACTTGAGGAAGCCGGCTTTGAAGTGAGGTTCGAGTCGGAAAAACCGTCGGATGCGGTCATTGTCAACACATGCGGTTTTATCGGCGATGCCAAGGAAGAGTCGGTTGAAACCATCATGAATTTTGTCGGCGCCAAAGAGTCGGGAATGTTAAAGCACCTCTATGTAATGGGGTGCCTTGCTGAGCGATACCGCATGGATCTGGAGAAAGAGATTCCGGAAGTCGACGGGTTTTACGGCAAATTCGACTGGCCTGCGATTGTCGACGACCTGAAACTGCGGTTCCCTTCTGTATCCCCCATCACACCGGGTCAAGAATCCGCGGGACGGAAAGTAACCACATCACCGGCGAATGCATATATAAAGATCGCCGAAGGGTGTAACCGTTTCTGCGCCTTCTGTGCGATCCCTCTGATCACCGGCCGTTTCAAATCACGTACGATAGAAGAGATCGAAGATGAGGTGAGGGCATTGACCGCGCAGGGATTCTCGGAATTCAACATCATCGCGCAGGATCTTTCAAGCTACGGAACGGATATATACGGGAAACTTGCATTGGCCGACCTTGTAAACCGACTGGCCGATATTCCGGGTATGCACTGGCTCAGACTGCACTATGCATATCCGGCGCAATTCCCGTACGATATTCTGCCGGTAATGCGTGAACGCGAGAATGTCTGCGCTTATCTTGACATCGCGCTGCAGCACGTCGACGACGGCGTACTGACCAATATGCGGCGCCATATAGACGGAGCGCAGACCCGTGCGCTGCTTGCGAGAATACGCCGTGAAGTACCCGGAATACATATCCGCACCACTCTTATGGTAGGATTTCCTGGAGAAACGGATGAGGCCTTCGAGGAGCTCATGCAGTTCGTCAGGGAGCAACGTTTCGAACGTATGGGCGCTTTCGCATACAGCGAGGAGGAAGGCACATACGGAGCCTCACACTTCACCGACGACATACCAGAAGAGGTGAAACAAAACCGTCTTGACCGTCTGATGGCACTTCAGGAAGAGATTTCCATGGAGATCCAACAAAATAAAACCGGTATGGAGATGGAGGTTGTAA
>URZG01000048.1 GCA_900552325.1 uncultured Porphyromonadaceae bacterium
TGAAAGCGGATGTTCGATCTCCGCGCCGTTGGCCGACGCCACGGCCGATACGTTGAAGCGGTCGCCTTCATTCCAGGAATCCACGGCGTAAGTGGTTTCGGGATGCGACGCAACCATCTTCTCGCCGTTGCGGTAGATATGGTAACCGGCAAGAGGAGCCTCGGTCACAGGAGTGTAGAACACATCGTCGAGCGCGATGCCGAATATATCCTTGCTGCGGTAGTGGAAGGCGAAGTATCGGGCATCGGTCGGGAGGGTTTTCTCCAGCGGGTTCCAGCCGCGCATATTCTGCGAGTAGGTCTGCAGGAGGGTGAAGTCGGCGGGTTCGCGTCCTGTCGTGGAGTACATGAGGTCGATCTGCTCGGTACCGTAAACGGAGCTGAGCACATTGAAGCGGAAGGAAACCTTTGAACCGCCCACAATCTCGGGCGAGATCAGCCAGTCGTCGGCGGCAGATTCGTCGTCGGGACATACTGCCATGAGATACTGGTCGCCGCTGAAGGCTTTCAGGTCAAGATCCACACCGTTTTCGGCCGATGCGTTGAACACCTGGAAGGCCCTGGGAGCGTCACAGCCGGGATACTGGATATCCTCGGCGATGGAGTAAGGCACCTTGCCGTCGCCGTCGATATTGAGCCATGCGCCCAGATTGCGGCCGTAGGCGAACGGTTCGTAATCCTCGAAATCATCCTGACCGGTCGTACCGACTTCGGGAGCGGTCCAGGAGAGGAGCAGGGAGCCGTCGGATGCCGAGCCGGAGAGGTCGGTCACCACGGGGCGGCCGCCGGTAACGACCTTGACGTCGGCATAGTCGGAGTTATCTTCAGGAACCTCGTCGGTGTAATCCGTCAGAGAGAAAGTCAGACGGGCCTCCCCGATCATCTCCGCAACAGGCGTAACATCAAAAGTCAGTTCAACGGAGGCGCCGGGTTCAAGTAAGTTGTCGGCCGGGACGGACGACTGCACGGCAGTTCCGGTGTAATCGCCTGCGGTAACCACGAGGCTGTAATCCGGAAGGGGCTGTTCGCCGAGCGAACCGTTGGTCACAGTGGCTTTCACGGAGCAGGCCTGCCCTATCTCCATCTCTGCCGGAGCTTTGAGACGTGTGGAGAGCTGCTTATCGTAGGTGGATCTTATGGAGTAGCTGCGGAGCACGAACGCCTGGGGCGCACCGTCGAACTGCGCCACGATGTAGAGGTTGACCCAGGTCTTGCCCACCAGCGATGCGGGGATGTCGAAAGTGTAATCTTTCCATCCCTCGGTGCCCTTTCCGGTGATTTCGCCTATCTTCACATCCTCCATGCCGTAGGACGAGGCATAGACCGTGGCGGAAGCGGCCTGTGGAGCATCGTAGACACACATTTCCAGTCTGGGATTGTGGGCGCCGACAGTGGTGAATTTCGGGAGTGACACACGGCCGTAGGGAGCTGCCGGTGCAGTAGCCTCGATACACATCAGCGCGCTTCCGGCATCCTCGCCGAGCGAGGGATAGATGAGCGAAGGCTTGTCGAGGAACCAGTTGGTGGAATACTCGTCGGTGGGGGTGTCGAACATCACCGGAGAGTAGGAGTAAGTACCCTTGCTGAGATCTTCGGTCATCGGAAGCGAATAGGGTGTGCCTATCACACCATATCCTACTCCAATCTGTGACTCACCTTTGGTATTGGTGGCACTTACCCCGACAAAAGCAATGTTCTGCAGAAGTTCAGCCTCGAAAGTATATGAATTCTGTCCTACGGGAAGCTCGGCAATCTTATTCCAATACAGCCCGTTCGGATCAATCGGAGTATATATCGTGTGCGAAAGAGCAGCCACGTCGATGGCACCGCCCTGTTCGCCGCGCGTCGGGTCGGTCCAGGTCAGCACCAGTCCCATATTGTCCTCGGTCACGGAGGCGGAGACAACGGGAATTCCGGGACGGTCAAGACCGCAGTACACCGGAGCCTCGACCGGTTCGCCGGCACCGTAAGCCTCGGAGGAAGCGACAACGGTGAGAGTGCTGTGCCCGTCGGGGGCGGCTACGGAAACATTTACACGTGCACCGGGGAGTCCGGATTCCGAAGCGGAAGCGCCGGTGGCCGAAGTCACCGTGGCGGTAATGGTGACCGAGACGTCAAGGTCGGAACCGTTGATTGCTTTGGTCGGGAGCGTAAGCGCCACGTCGGCCTTCAGGGCTCCGGTGGCGTCGCCGACGGCGTCGATGTCAGTGCATGCCGCGGGAGCGAGCACCGATTTGCCGGCATCGGTCACCGACACATTCATGATCGAGAGGGTGTGGGCCGTACCGGCGGAACGGCGGTGTATGCCCACGTAATATTTGCCTGCTGCGGGAGCGATCCACTCGCCCGCTACCGGCGCATAGAGGTAGGTCTTGTAGCCGTTGGCCTCGGCGACTTTGGTCATCGAGGCGGGATCGGGAGCGGTGCCGATGCAGAGGTCGAAATCCTCGGGATACTGCTCCAGATAAGCGCGGGCATCCACACTGATTTTGTACATGCGGGAGACATCGGTCACGGCCACAGCGGGGAATATCAGCCAGTCGTCGGAGGTCTCCTCACCGTTGGTGCGGCACACTGCGGCTCCGGTGCCGTTGGCGGCTCCGGCGTTGTAGTCCCAGGTATAGCCGTCGTTATTGGCGTCGGCCACCGTGAGTGTCTCGAACTCGCCGAGAGTGGGATGCATGGTGAAGGGGATGGAGTAAGCGAAATCCTCCGGGTTGCGGGCGAGCACCTCGCGGAGCACCTGTGCGCCGGTGAGGCGGTTGCCGCCCTCCTCGATGAACGCTGCCACGCCCACGGTGTGTTTGCCCAGCGTGAGGGTCACGGGGACGGTTACGTCCGATCCGGCAGCAGCCTTGTCGGAGGTGGCATATTCATTGCCGTCGACGGAAACCACTGCGGCCACGTCGCCATCGATGGCCACGCCGTCAACGGTGACAGAGGGGAGAGTCACCACAAGCTGCCCTTCCAGACCGTTGAACTCCATGCTCTTGATTACGGGAGCGGCAGGGGTGCGGTCGGCCGAGCGGCTGATGGCGATGTTCTTCACATAAAGCGAATACTGGTCTTTCGGACTGGTGGCATGGAGAGCCACATACCATTTGCCGCCCTGGGCGAGAGAAAATTTACCCGAACGCGTCTCCCAGTTGGTAGTGGAAACGGCAGCGGGTGAGAATACCACCGTCATATCGGAAATATTCTGAGAGCGGCCCACGCATACCTCGAAAGTCTCGGTATACGAATATCCTTCGCCGTTGACATCCATCGAGATCTCGAACGTACCGTTATCGGCTCCGAAATCCACAACAGGGAGAATCAGCCAGTCATCAGCGGCATTGTCACTGTTGTAATAATACCGTAAACTGCCATTGGAATGAAGATCCCACGTAGAGCCGTCGTTATTGTTATCAATCACCACGGAGTTCTCGAAATCCTCATCGGTAGGCTCAAAAAGAACCGGAAGCTGCTCGGCCACGGCAGCCGCGGTTGCGCGCACCTGCTCTGCCACGGCTTTGGAGTACTTCGTCACGCCGTCAGTCGTGATGTAGGCGGCGAAACTGATGGAATGTAACCCCTTGGTGAGCGTAAGGTTCACATCCTTGGTGCCGCCGGGAGTGCAGTCGGGATAATTGGCTGCCTCCACGCCGTCAACGCTGACCTGAAGCCCGACGTTGCCGCTGATGTCATCACCCTGAAGTGTAGAGGTAGGGAGGGTAATCGTGGCGGAATATTCCAGCTCGTTGATAGCGCTTGTAGTGATGGACGGATCGAGAGGTACCGGCTGCGCCAGACTCTCGATACTGATTTCCTTTATCTGGATTCCATATTGATCGGCATCAGATGCGGCATGAAAGCCGAAATAGCCGATACCGCCGGCCGGATCCACGGAGACATTTGCGGAATAGAGATCATACTGGCCTCCTCCCGAGACACCGGTTTTCACTATTGTCAGCAAGGATTCGGTCATTCCGGCCACTGTCGCGGCCGTTCCGTAGAACACTTCAATTTTTTCTTCATACTTTCCCTGAGGTCTCATCTTGAATGACACCTGCAGCATTTTGTCGGCGGAGGTAAAACGCACCGGGATGAAGAACCAGTCGTCGGCGGCATTATTACTGTCATAACCGTACTGTATTACTCCGTTGGTGCATGTCCATTCCTTGGCGTCGCAGTTGGCGTTCAGAAACACAAAGTTTGCGGCCTCGGCGGTCGTCGGGGTCAGCTCCACGGGTAGGGTGAAGGCGTCGCCCGGCGCACGGAGTGCCTTTCTGGCAATCCTCGCGGGGTTCGTCACCTCGGTGGACGCGGCGCGGGTCTTCACCGGAGTTACGGGTTTACCCTCCGGCGAACTGAATCCGGCCCATGCCGCCAGCCCTATCGAGGCTGCAACGGCGGGGATAATCCATTTCTTCATTCGGTGTATATTGATTGGTTTGTAGATTCTTAATGATGACGTTCGGCTACAAAGATAATTAATTTTCCCCGAAATTTCACCATTTTGCTCAAAAAGCAGTATATTTGTGGAAACAAAATGCATTTTTTGGAAACCCAACCATACATAACACATGAAGAAACTTGCTGTTTTAGTGGCCGCAGGCGCTTCGGCGCTGGCCATCCAGGCTGCCGACGGCCTGGTATTCCGCGCTTTGCAGGGATTTGATGAAGAGACAAAGACCGAACAGGCTGATTCCGCCGGTTTCGTGTTCACCGACGTAAAGGTGCTCCCCCACACCTCCGTCAAGGACCAGAACAAATCGGGGACCTGCTGGTGCTTCGCCACCACCTCCTTCCTCGAAGACGAGATCCTGCGCCAGGGGGGCGACTCGCTCGACATCAGCGAGATGTTCACCGTGCGCCAGTGCTACCTGGAGAAAGCCGACCGCTACGTGCGCATGTACGGGCAGGCGAATTTCGCCGCCGGCGGCGCCACTCCCGATGTGTTCCATGTGTGGGAGACCGTGGGCTGTGTGCCCGAAGAGGTCTACACCGGCCTGAACTACGGCGAGGCCAAACATGAACACGGCGAGCTCGACGGCGCCCTCAAGGCATATCTCGACGTGATGGTGGCCAAACCCAACAAAAAACTCTCCAAAGCCTGGCGCAAGGGAGTCGAAGGGATTCTTGACGCCTATCTGGGCGAAGTGCCACAAACTTTCACCTACAAGGGGAAGACCTATACTCCGAAGAGCTTCGCCGAGTCGCTGCCGGTAAAGATGGCCGACTATGTGCCTTTCACCTCGTTCACCCACCATCCGTTCTATGAGTCGTTCGCCATAGAAGTTCCCGACAACTGGCTGTGGAAGAAGTCGGTCAACGTGCCGATGGGCGAGATGAAAGCTATCGTCGACAACGCCCTTGAAAACGGCTATCCCGTGGCTTGGGCCGCCGACGTGAGCGAGAACGGCTTCAAATGGAAGAACGGCTTCGCCGTGATGCCCAAGGAACGCACCGCCGCCGACATGGAGGGCACGGAACTCTCGCGCTGGGTACACCTCACCGACAAGGAGCGCCAGGAACTCCAGGACGAGATCAAGTTCCCCGTGGACGAGATCGAGGTAACTCAGGAGATGCGTCAGGATATGTTCGACAACCAGGAAACCACCGACGACCACGGCATGGAGATCATCGGCACGGCCACCGACCAGAACGGCAAACGCTACTACAAGGTGCGCAACTCCTGGGACACCAACCAGATCTACGACGGCTACTTCTATGTTTCCGAGCCTTATTTTCTTGCCAAGACCCTCCAGGTCGTAGTGCATAAGGACGCCGTACCCAAAGAGTTAGCCAAGAAACTGAAATAATCCCGATGCTTCCGGCATGAGGAATCCAGGAAGAAAACAATCCGCGTGGCACGGCGCCGCGGCGGCAGCCTTGGTGCTGGCGTCGATGGCGTCGTGCTCGTCACACAGCGACACCCAGGTGGAACCTTCGGATGTCATCGCCGACAACGCCTCGTTTTTCATCGCCGCCGACACCGCCTCGGTGACAGGTGAGACGGCGGTGGCGGTGACCGATTCCGTCGTGCGCGTATGGCGCGGAGGTACCGCCGTCACCGATACCGTCCCCTCCCCTCTTGCCGGACACTTCACCTACCGGAGCGCCCAACCGCTGGTCGACATCCTCTACCGCATGGAAGCATCGGCTACTTCCGGCTCCTACACTCCGGCCACACCCTGGCGGGCGTACCTGGTACCCCTCCCGGCCGACTCCGTGAACGCGCTCCTCGGCACCAACCGCTCGGGCAACGTGCTCCGCCCCACCGAGACACGCCGTTATGCATGGCCGGTGGTCAACGACGACCCGGTATGGCTCCTGGCCGCCACCGAAACGGCCCTTGCCGCCGGCGACCGCGGCGAATACCGGCGCCTGAGGCAGCTCGCCATCACCCTGGCCGACCGTGACGCCCCTGTCAGCTGGAACCGGTGCTGCGGACTGTTCTGCGGCGTACCCTCCTATATCGCCGCCACCGACGCCGGGCTACCCGCATGGATGGAGCCCACCGACATTTTCGAATGTATGGCGCTGGCCGACAATGCGGCGCGGGTAGCTTCGACCATGTCGTTGCAGGCGCTCGACTCCCATTTCGGCATGAAGCCGGCGCAATACCTGCCGGTGACGCCCGACTCGCTGCGCCGCAACATCAACACCCTTATGTGGCTCCCCAACCTCGGCCGCTACTCGGCGCTGCTCTACGGCTCGCCGGCCTATCCGGTGCAGCTGCCGTCGTCCGACAACGCCGCGATGGCGCTCGCCGTGCTCGGCGGGGTGGCATCTGAGGCGATGGCCGAGACCGCGGTGCGGCGTACGCCGGTGACTGATTACGGCATCAGCGATTTCACCCCGGCGTGGACCGACACCGTGGGAAGTCTGCCCCCGTCGCCGCTTCTGCGCCAGGCGCTCTGGACCGCCGTATGCGCCCGCACCGGCAACGAGACCGCTTACTCGGGGGCGGTGTCGGCGCTGCTGTGCCGCCGCCTGCGCCTTCTCGCCTCCGGTGCCGCCGACCGCCGCGCCAACGCCGACCGGGCCGTGACGTCGCTGATTCTACGCGGACTGCTCGGCATACGCTTCACCCCCGCCGGAATGGAATTCGCGCCTTTCGTCCCGGAAAACCTGCCGGGCGAAAAAATTATCGAAGGTCTGCGCTACCGCCGCGCACGGCTGAACATCCGCCTTTCAGGCACCGGCAACGCCATATCCACCTTCACCCTCGACGGCGCCCCCGCGAAGCCGTTCTTACCTGCCGACCTGGAGGGGGACCACACCCTGACCATCACCCTGGCCGGAGCCTCGGCGGTGCGGGGCGTGGCGAACCTGCTCGAGACAGCCCCGCTGACAATCCCGCGGCCGCCCGAAGTGAAATGGCCAAAGACCCGCGACGCCACCATAGTGCCGGCACCGGCGAAGGACGGCGGCGCCGGCGAGAGCCGGTTCCTGGTCTACCTCAACGGCACGCTCACCGAGGAGATCTACCGCACGACCTATACCCTCTACGACGCCCCGGCTACAACCACCGTGCTCTTCGCCCCGGTAAGCACCGACAACACCGTGGGCTTTGCCGGAACACCTTACACCTACATCCCTTCCGGGCAGCGTATTGTCATCGCCGCGACCACCTTCGCCAAGGGTGGCACACGCATCGTCAGCGACAAGACCGCCGCCGCACGCCTTGTGGAGCTCAACCGTTACCGCAACCGCAACGTTTCCGTGGAGGTCGACGCCCCGCGGGAAGGGACCTATCTGGTGGATGTGCGCTACATCAACGGCCTGGGTATCGTGAACAAGCAGCGGCGCACCGTGCTGCGCCGCCTGGAGGTGAACTCGCTCCCCGCCGGCACACTGGTGTTCCCGCAGCTCTCCGCGGCCTGGTGGGACAAGGATTTAGGCGAGCACTGGCAGCAGCTGGAGGCACGCACGAACGCCATCCCCGTAACACTCCGGAAAGGGCGTAACACCCTTTCCATCTGTTACCACCAGCCCTCGCCGGTATATCTCGATCCGGCTCACAACACCGTACTCATAGAATCAATAAATCTTACTTACATACCTAAAAACAGCAGATTACCATGATAATCAAAAAACTGTCTCTCATAGCCCTCGGCGTGGCCGCCTCAGCGGCATCGCTCGCGGCGGCGAAGAAAGCACCCCTCGTATCGAACATCGAGCCCCCCTACTGGTGGGTGGGCATGGCCTCCGACACCCTTCAGCTCATGGTGGAGGGTCCCGGCATCGCCGACGCCGAAGTGACGGCCACCTATCCCGGGGTGAAGATCGTGGAGGAGATGAAGCCCGGCTCACCCGACTACAAACTCCTCTACCTCACAGTGGCCCCCGACACGAAACCGGGCGACGTGCCCCTGAATTTCACGCTGGGGAAACGCTCGCAGAAAGTGGACTACGCCCTCAAGGCACGCGACCGCAAGCCGGAGGACTACAAGGGCTTCGACGCCTCCGACGTGCTCTATCTCATAATGCCCGACCGGTTCGCCCGCACCGAACCGCAGGGTAAGGAGAAAAACCTCGAATATGAAGGGCTGGAATATGCCGTGAAGCCCGACCGCACCGACCACAACGGGCGCCACGGCGGCAACATACAGGGGATAATAGACCATCTGGACTACATCGACTCGCTCGGCGTTACAGCCATCTGGGTATGCCCGGTGCTCGAGAACGACATGCCCGGCGGCTCATACCACGGATACGCCACAACCGACTACTACCGCATCGACCCCCGTTTCGGCACCAACGAGCAGTGGCAGACCCTCGTGGCCGAGGCGCAGAAGCGCGGCATAAAGGTGGTGATGGACATGATCTTCAACCACTCCGGCTCCAACCACCGCTGGATGAAGAACTCCCCCTCGCCCGACTGGTACAACCACCCCGCCGGCGACGAGATGACGAACTTCCGCCTGACCACCATCCACGACCCCTACGTGTCGGACTATGACCTCGACCACACAGTCAACGCCTGGTTCGTGCCCTCCATGCCCGACCTCAACCAGCGCAACCCCCACCTGATGCGCTACCTCACCCAGAACTCCATCTGGTGGGTGGAGTCATCGAAAATCAACGGCATACGCATGGACACCTACCCCTACGCCGACATCAACGGCATGGCCTCCTGGGCAAAGGACCTGCTCCGCGAGTACCCCGCGTTCAACATCGTGGGCGAGTGCTGGTATGCCAACGAGGCCGGTTCGGCTTTCTGGCAGCGCGGCAACCGCCTCAACCACGTGGAGACAAACCTCCCCACGGTGATGGATTTCTGGCTCACCATCAACGGGCGCAAAGCCTTCAACTCGCAGACCGATCCCTGGAACGGCCTCAACAACCTCTATGACCATCTGGCTCAGGATTTCCTCTTCCCCGACCCGCAGCGCATCCTGACCTTCCTCGACAACCACGACACCGACCGCTTCCTGGCCGAAATGCCGGCCGACACCGTGTCCCTCGGCCCCTGGAAGCAGGCTATCGCCTTCCTCCTCACCTCGCGCGGCATACCGCAGATATATTACGGCACCGAGCTGCTGATGAACGGCTCCAAAGAGGGCTCCGACGGCTATGTGCGCCGCGACTTCCCCGGCGGATTCCCCGGCGACACCGTGTCGGCCTTCACCCCCGAAGGGCGCACCGATGTGCAGAACGACGCTTTCAGCTACCTGCAGAAAATCCTGCGCTGGCGACGCGGCGACGCCAACGAAGTGATAGCCCGCGGATCGCTCAAACACTTCATGCCCCAGAACGGCATCTACGCCTTCCGCCGCGCCCTGGGCGACAAGGAGGTTATCGTGCTTCTCAACGGCAACGACACCCCGCAGACCGTGACGATGGAGCGCACTCTCGAAGTGCTCCCCTACGGCACACGCCTGCACGACGTGATTTCCGACACCGAGGTGGAGATCACCCCCGAGATGACCTTCGCCCCGCGCCAGGTGATGATACTCCAGAACTTCTGACCTCAAACGTAAGTTATGAAGATAGGCATCCTTTCCGACACCCATTCCACCTGGGACGACCGCTACGCCCTCCATTTCGCCGGGTGTGACGAGATATGGCACGCCGGCGACATCGGCTGCATCGACATCGTGGAACGGCTGCGCGGCGTGGCCCCGGTGGTGCGCGCCGTCAGCGGCAACATCGACTCGGGGGTGGTGAGGCGCACCTGCCCCGAGGAACTGGTGTTCGAGGCCGGAGGGATGCGTGTGCTTCTCCGCCACATCGGCGGCTATCCCGGCCGTTACTCCACCGGGATGGCCGCCCGGCTGGAGGAGGTGCGGCCGCACCTTATGGTCTGCGGCCACAGCCACATACTCAAGGTGATGTACGACAACCGCTACGGCCTGCTCCACATCAACCCCGGAGCCGCCGGCACCGCCGGATGGCAGACGCGACGCACACTGGTGCGCCTGCAGATCAACGACGGCATCCCCTCCGACCTCGAAGTTATAGAATTCGGCACCGCCAAATGACAAACGGACATGAAACTCACTGACATACTCCTGCCGGCCATAGCCGCCGCCCTGCTCCTGACAGCCGCAGGGTGCAAGACCACCGAAGCAAACTACCGCGCGGCCTACGAGAAGGCCGTGGCCAAACAGCGCGAAGGGCTTACCGAAGAGGAGCTCCAGGGATTCGAGCGCGAGAAAGCCGTGCGCAAAAGCGTATGGCGCGGCGACTCCATACCCCTCCGCGCCGCCTACGCCAACACCGTGGCCGAAACCGAGGAGACCACCGCGGCCGGCCGCTACAACATCATAGTGGCGGAATTCACGCAGCGCTTCAACGCCGTGAGCGCCGCCGACCGCGCCCGCTCCGCCGGCTATACCGGCACCCGTGTGCTGATCGACAACGCCAAGCGCTACTACGTGTCGGCGGCCTCCGCCGCCACCCTCGACTCGGCGGTGGTGCTGCTGCGCGACACCGAAGCCGCGCCCCCCATGCCCATGCGCACCCCCTGCCCCTACATCCTCGAGAAGCTCGGCTCCCGCTAATTATATAAGAATTATAAGATTTATAAGACTTATAAAACTTATAAGATTTATAAAATTTACCCCGCAAACCATCCACGATGAACCTCAGCGACTACATAAACCTCACCTGGGTGTGGTGGACCGTCACCCTCGTCTACGCCGCCGTGATACTCTCCACAGTGGTCGTGGTGGTGTCGGAGAACCGCAACCCCGTCAAATCGCTGGCGTGGGTCACCGTGCTCCTCGTGGTGCCGGGGCTCGGGCTGATACTCTACATCGTGTTCGGGCGCAACATACAGAGCAAGCGCCGCATCTCGCGGCGCAACCGCAGGCGCCTGCGGCGAATGGGCGACACCCGCGGGCGCATACGTCTCAGCGCCATAGGGTCGTCGCGTCCGCGCTCGCAGCTTGCCCACCTGGCCTACTCGCTGTGCGGCGCCGAACTTTACGACGGCTGCGACGCGCAGGTGTTCGACAACGGCACCGACAAGTTCGAGGCTCTGCTGGCCGACATACGCACCGCCCGCTCCTACATCAATACTACATCATCGCCGACGACAAGATAGGCACCGCCCTGGCACGCGCCCTCGAGGAACGGGCACGCGCCGGAGTGCGCGTGCGCGTGATCTACGACCACGTAGGCTCCTTCAAGGCCCGCAACTCCTTCTTCAAGTCCATGCGCGCCGCCGGGGTGGAGGTCTACCCCTTCTTCAAGGTGGTGTTCCCCTTCTTCGGTACCCGCATCAACTGGCGCAACCACCGCAAGATAGTGGTCATCGACGGCCGCGTGGGCTACATCGGCGGCATGAACGTGGCCGACCGCTACATCACCGGCGGCAACTTCCCCTCCTGGCGCGACCTGCACCTGCGCGTGGAGGGC
>URZG01000049.1 GCA_900552325.1 uncultured Porphyromonadaceae bacterium
AATACAGTTCACCCGTAAATTTACCGAGAACCTGCTTCGATACTTCTTTCACCGCCTCAAGTTCCGAGGGATAAGTGTAGGAGAAGGTTACTTTTCTCCCGTGCAGGCTGTCGACATTCACATACTGACGCGCCACCGGCAGGAGAATACTGTCAGCCAGCCAGTAACTGAGATGCCAGGTGCCTCCCTCGTAGAAGAGCTCCACATCATGGCGTGCCACCGACAGGGAATCTCCGTCGGGGAACACCATTATGCCCCTGTTCCTTACGCCGGAACATATACTGATCGAATCGGGTATATCGGGATTTGAGAAACCTACAGGATGCATATTCCGGTCGTGACTCCTGTCAGTAATGCCATATCCCAATGGCAATGCGGCGAATTTCAGCCCCTGCGAATCGGCAAGCCTCATGCGGCTGTTCTCCAGACCCCATAGCCGTATGCCGCTCTTGCTTATCCTGAAATCAAGTCTTTGGCCACGCGCCGTTATATCAAATACAGAATCCGCATCCGCACGCAGGCGCAAATCATATATTCCTGTTTCCAACGCGCTTGTGAGATCCCACAATGGATTGTCAAGACTGTCGGGTTCAAACATGACACCGTCCAGAATATGGCGTGTGACAATCTGGCCGGAAGTGGGTTCGGACTCCCGGGGCACATTCGCCATACTTGACAGGACGATCGGTAATAAGATGAATATCAGTAATTTCTTCATGGATTAAAGCGCGTATATGCGGCAGTGCTGCGTGATGTGATGCCGCAAATGTAGTGCATTACACGCTATAATCCAAATAAAATCGTAAAAAAATTAAAAAAATATAATTTTATGGTTTTTTATGGTTTTATGGTGATATGACGGTTAGAGGAGGTCGAAGATGAAGATGGCGAGGATGGCCGGGGGCGCTATGTAGCGCAGGGCTAATGTGATGGGAGCCACCCACACCGAGCGGGTGTGGCCGGGAGGGGTTAGCTCACGTCGCACTAAGTTGCGGTCGAGCACCCAGCCCACATAGAGTGAAATCAGCACGCCGCCTACCGGCAGAAGTATGTTCGACGACAGGTAGTCGAAAAGGTCGAAGATATTCATGCCTGCGATCGTACATCCGGATAACGCACTGAAACTCAGCGATGCAAGCACCGCCATTACAGTGACCACCGAGGCCACTGACACTGTGGCTTTGCCGCGGGTCATGTTCCATTCCCCTTCGAGATAGGCTATCACCACCTCAGAAAGGGAGATGGTGGAGGTAAGCGACGCCACGAAAAGCAGGATGAAGAAGAAGGCACCCCAGATCTGGCCCCCGGGAAGCGCCATGAAGATGGAAGGCAACACCTCGAACACCAGTTTGGGACCGGCCGCCGGCTCCTGTCCGAAGGAGAAACAGGCCGGAAAAATCACGATGCCGGCCATAATGGCCACCAGGGTGTCAAGCGCGGCGGTGATTGTGGCGGTCTTCACCAGCGAGGTCTTCGACGAGAAGTAGGAGGCGTAGGTGATGAGCACACCCATACCGACGCTGAGCGAGAAAAACGCCTGCCCCATAGCCGACAGCAGCACCGAGGGGGTGAGCTTGCTGAAATCGGGATGGAAAAGGAATTTCAACCCTTCGCCCGCTCCGGGCATAAGGAGGGAATTTACGCAGAACACCACCATGATCACGAACAGCAGCGGCATAAGGAGGTTGGATATACGTTCGATGCCTTTCTGCACGCCCCGGCTGATTACCAGATAGTTGATGCATAGAAACGCGAGAGTCCACAACAGCGGGGGCCACGGCGACGACACGAAGCCGTCGAACTGCGAATGAAGCTGGGCCTGGGTGGTGGCTCCCCCGAAGGAGGTGGCCGACTCCCAGATGTAGTTCATGCACCATCCGGCAACCACGGAGTAGAACCCCATGATGAGGAAGGAGGCGAGGATGCCTATGAAGCCGATACTCTGCCACACCCGCGAGGCACGCAGTTTACGGAACGCACCGGCCACGTTCATCCCCGTGGCGCGCCCTACCACGAACTCGGCGCATATCACCGGTATGCCGAGCACTATCACGAAGCCGATGTAGGCCAGCAGGAAAGCGCCACCTCCGTTTGCGCCGCACTCGTAGGGGAAACGCCATATATTACCCAGCCCGACAGCCGAGCCTACTGTAGCGGCGATGACGCCGAATTTTGTAGCGAAAGCCTTTTTTGACTCCATAACAATGTATTGACCGGTTTTAAACGCTGTTTGATCAGTCTTTACCGAGCAGTTTTTCTGCAAGTTCCACCTTTGCGGCCGGAATCATCAGCTCAACCGGCGCCCAGGTATCGGTCATCGGATAGACTGACGAAATCGTGGCGTTGTTGACAACGCACGGCACGCCGTTTGACTGCAGCAGCCCGCGGTCGATGGCCGCCGACTCAGAATTAGAATATGTACGGAACAGTACCCAGCCCTCTTTTTCTGCCATATTACTTTAAATTAGGAAGTTTATGACTGTCTGACGGCAAAATTACACTTTCATCCGGAAAATGCAAAAAAACGCCCCGGAGAAATTATATCTGCCTCAGAAATTACAACAACATCGGGGCAATCCGGTTCAGTGCGGCGATAAAGGCGCGACATTCGTCGAGGGTGTTGTAGACGGCGAAGGATGCCCTGACGGTACCCTCTATCGCCAGCCACTCCATCAGCGGCTGCGCGCAGTGGTGGCCTGTCCGCACGGCCACTCCGAGTTTGTCGAGGAGCATACCCGTATCGTAGTGGTGGGCGTCGCCGATGAGGAAGGAGATCACAGCCGCCTTGCCGGGCGCGGTGCCGAAGATACGCATCCCCGGAATCTTCATCATCTCGGCGGTGGTCCATTCCAGGAGCTCGTGCTCGTGGGCGGCGATGTTCTCTATGCCGAGCTCGTCTATATAGTCAAGCGCCCGCGAGAAAGCGGCGATGTCGACGAAATCGGGGGTGCCTGCCTCGAACTTGAACGGGAGTTCGGCGAAAGTGGTACCCGAGAAGCTGACATGGCCGATCATCTCGCCGCCACCCTGATAGGGAGGCATCTTCTCCAGCAGCTCGCGACGCCCGTAAAGCACGCCCACGCCGCAGGGGCCATACATCTTGTGTGAGGAGAAAGTATAGAAATCCGCATCGAGGTCGCGGACGTCGATACGCGTATGTGGCGACGCCTGGGCGCCGTCGACAACCGCCACACAGCCATGGGCGTGGGCCATGGCCACCATCTCCTTAACCGGGTTCACTGTGCCCAGCACATTGGATACGTGGCAGAACGACACCAGGCGCGTGCGGTCGGTGAACAGCGAGCGGTAGCGTTCAAGGTCAAGGGAGCCGTCGGGGTGAATCGGCACGACATCTATATGTATATCCTTGTGTCGCTGAAGGAGCTGCCAGGGCACGATATTGGCGTGGTGCTCCATAACGGTGAGGATGATACGGTCGCCGTCGCGGAGGAACTCGCCACCGTACGACGACGCCACGAGATTGATCCCCTCGGTTGTGCCGCGCGTGAAGATCACCTCCTCCGTAGACGAGGCGTTGATATACCGCGCTACCTGCCGGCGGGTGGCCTCCATCATCTCAGTTGCCTCCTGCGAAAGGGTGTGCACGCCGCGGTGTACGTTGGCTTTATAGCCGTAATACATACGCTCCACGGCCTCGACCACACGGCGGGGCGTCTGCGATGTGGCGGTGTTGTCGAGATAAATCAGCTGACGGCCGTAGACCTCGCGGTCAAGTACCGGATAGGCGGCACGTATTTCTTCGATTGATTTCGGGAGCATGGGCTTGCGGGATATTTCGGATTATTTTGAATGGCAGTCGCCGGCGGTGGCGCATGAACGGCATGAGGCGGCCTCGCCTGCGAAACGGCGCTCTATCATGTGGCGCAGCCTGTCGCGCAACGGCTCCAGATGTATGCCGTCCACCACATCCATCATGAATGCCTGCATCAGCATTTTCCGGGCCTCGGCCAGAGGGATGCCACGTGTCTGCATGTAGAAAAGCGCCTTGGCGTCGAGTTGCCCGGTGGTGGCTCCGTGCGAACATTTCACATCGTCGTTGTAGATCAGCAGCTGCGGCTTGGAATGCATTCTCGCCGAGGTAGACGCCAGGATGTTGCGGTTGCTTTGGTACGCCTCGTTGAAGCGTGCTCCGTGACAAACCTCTATGCTACCCTCGAAAGCCCCGGTGGCAGCCTCGTCGAGCACATATTTGAAGAGCTGCGACGAGCGGCTGTGACATGAGGAATGGCGCAGCTGCGAGTTGTTGTCGATGTGCTGGCTGCCGCTGCCTATCGCCAGGCCGTTGAGATGTGTCTCGCAACCGTCGCCGGCGATGTCGATGGAGAACTCGTTGCGGGTATTGCCGTTGGAGAGGACGGCGACACATGCGTTGACCGCCGAGCGTGCGTCCTGACGCACGAACACCTGGCAATAACGCGAGGTGGCCGGTGTCGACTCCTCGAGGTCGTACCACCCCACGCGGGAATCCTCCCCGGCGAAAATCTCCACCACCTCGGAGGAAAGATACGGCGTATCGGGCCGCTGCGAGTGGTCGCATTTGAGCACCGACACCTCGGCGCCGCGTTCGGCCACAAGGAGGATACGGCGCGGCGCCATAAACGGGAATCCGGCCGAAAAGATATTGACCAACTGCAGGGGACGCCCCAGGCGCACTCCGGCACGCACGCGGATAAAGACACCGTCCTGCGCGAGAAGGGTGTTCAGCGCCACGCCGGGTGCGTCGGGCGATGCCAGACGTCCGTAATATTTCTCCACGAAAGCCGGATCATCTTCGGCAGCCTGCCGCAGGGAGCATACGGTCACCCCATCCGGGAGATTCTTCAGGAGTGTAGCCGACGGCACGAAACGGTCGTTGACCACCAGCCCCAGAAGCGACGACAGATTCGGCACGTCGCAGCGGAATGTGGCGGCGATGTCGGCGGCTATCGGCATACGGTCGGGGTTGAGGCCGAAATCAGGAGCGAACATCTCCTCAACGGAGGTCTTCTCGAACCCCTCGTCGCTGCGGTCGGGCAACCTTCCGGCCTCCTCCAGGCGCCGCAGCGCCTCGGAGCGCAGGGCGTTGAGGGGCGCAGCCGAACCGGCATCGAAACGCCCGGCGCTCTCCTTATATATATCGAGATATTGTTTCAGTGCGCTCATTGCCTGTTGTCTTCGGTTTCTTTGATCCAGTCGTAGCCACGTTCCTCAAGTTCCAGCGCCAGTTCGGGTCCGCCTGTACGCACGATGCGCCCCTTATAGAGCACATGCACGAAGTCAGGCTTGATATAGTCGAGGAGCCTCTGGTAGTGGGTGATAACGATTGTGGCGTTGTCGGCCGACTTGAGTTTGTTCACACCCGCCGACACCACTCGCAGGGCGTCGATGTCAAGGCCGGAGTCGGTCTCGTCGAGGATGGCCAGGCGTGGCTCAAGCACAGCCATCTGGAAGATCTCGTTGCGCTTCTTCTCGCCGCCGGAAAACCCTTCGTTGACCGAACGTGAGGCCAGTTTGTTGTCGAGTTCCACGATGGCGCGTTTCTGACGCATGAGCTTCAGGAAATCGGAGGCGCCCATCGGCGATTCATGGAAATATTCGCGTTTGGCGTTGACGGCGGCGCGCATGAAGTTCACCATCGACACGCCGGGAATCTCCACCGGGTACTGAAACGAAAGGAAAAGGCCTTCGTGGCTGCGGTCCTCGGGGGAGAGTTCCAGCAGGTTCACCCCGTGGAAAACGGCGGAGCCGCCGGTTACGGTATAGGCGGGGTTGCCGGCGAGCACCCCCGAAAGGGTGGACTTGCCCGAGCCGTTGGGACCCATGATGGCATGCACCTCGCCCGGATGGATCTCCAGGTCGATGCCGCGAAGAATCTCCTTGTCCTCCACCTTGGCGCGGAGGCCACTTACTTTCAGTAATATATCTTTGCTCATAAGAGTATGTTTTATCGTTTGGCGGTCGCACAGGCGTCAGCCCACCGACCCTTCGAGAGTTATCTGAAGAAGGCGCTGCGCCTCCACGGCGAACTCCATCGGGAGTTTGTTCATCACCTCCTTGGCATAGCCGTTGACAATCAGACCCACGGCCTCCTCGGTGGGGATGCCGCGCTGGTTGCAGTAGAAGAGCTGTTCCTCGGAGATTTTGGATGTGGTGGCCTCGTGCTCCACGATTGCCGTGGGGTTCATCACGTCGATGTAAGGGAATGTGTGGGCGCCGCAGTCGCTCCCCAAGAGGAGGGAGTCGCACTGGGTGTAGTTGCGGGCGCCTTCGGCCGCGGGAGTCACCTTCACCAGCCCGCGGTAAGAGTTCTCGCTGTGGCCTGCCGAAATACCCTTCGACACGATTGTGGAGCGGGTGTCAGGAGCCAGGTGTATCATCTTGGTGCCGGTATCGGCTTGCTGATAGTTGCGTGTCACGGCCACGGAGTAGAACTCGCCGGTGGCGCCACGGCCGGCCAGCACACACGAGGGGTATTTCCACGTGATGGCCGAACCGGTCTCGACCTGCGTCCACGACAGTTTGGAGTAGTCGCCGCGGCATAACCCGCGTTTGGTCACGAGGTTATACACGCCGCCGCGCCCCTGCGCGTCGCCGGCATACCAGTTCTGCACGGTGGAATATTTAACTTCGGCGCGATCCTCCACCACGATCTCCACGATGGCGGCATGAAGCTGGTTCTCATCACGCATCGGGGCGGTACACCCCTCGAGGTAGCTCACATACGAGTCATCGTCGGCCACGATTAGAGTGCGCTCGAACTGCCCCGTGCCGGAGGCATTGATGCGGAAATAGGTGGAAAGCTCCATAGGGCAGCGAACCCCCTTGGGTATGTAGACGAAGGAGCCGTCTGAGAACACCGCGGAGTTGAGCGCCGCGTAGAAATTATCTTTGTACGAAACCACCGAACCGAGATATTTCTTCACCAGGTCGGGATAATCCTTTACGGCCTCGGAGATGGAGCAGAAGATTATCCCCTTCTCGGCCAGGGCCTCGCGGTGCGTGGTTTTTACGGAGACGGAGTCCATCACGGCGTCGACAGCCATTCCGGAGAGGGCTTTCTGCTCCTCCAGAGGGATACCGAGTTTGTTGAACGTGTCACGTATCTCGGGGTCTATCTCGTCGAGCGAGCCGGGAGCCTTTTTCTTGCCGGGGGCGGCATAATAGCTTATAGCCTGGAAATCAATGTCGGGCATACGCAGATGACCCCATTTCGGCGGGGTAAGCGTAAGCCAGTGGCGGTAGGCCTTGAGACGGAAGTCCAGAAGCCATTCAGGCTCGTTCTTCTTCCGGGAGATAAGGCGCACGACCTCCTCGGAGAGCCCCACGGGGATCACATCGGTCTCCACATCGGTCACGAAACCGTATTTGTATTCACCCTCGGTGACGTCGCCGATAATGTCGGCGGAGCCGCCTTCAGGCTTTTTCTGTATATCTTCTTTATCTTTCATTAGACAGACTGATATTCTGTTAACAACCTTGCGCCCAGCCGAGAACGGCAGGACCGAGATCCACGATGAAGAGGGCTATCCGCCCCCCGGCAAGCCGCGACAGGTTCTCATAATGGGTGTCGGGACTCAGCACAAGCCAGAAGTTGAGCACCAGACTCAGCACCAGCAGCCACTGGAAAAGGGAGAAAAGCGCCCCTATCACCCTGTCGAAGAATCCCAGGTGCAGCGAATGTGCCACACTCTTGATCAGGCGGCACAACAGACGCACCGACACATAGCCGATGATGAACAGCAGCACGTATGCCAGAGTCTTGTCCATCATGTCGGGCACACCTCCTCCAGCTATCAGCTGAGCCAGCGGCGAACCCGCCAGCCGGCACAGCAGCACCGCGAACAGCACGGCGCCCAACGCGCCGGCCTGCACGATGATACCGCGCCACCACCCGTAGCCGAGCGACCCGGCGGCAACCAATATTATTATAATATCCAAAGAGGTCATTTGGTTCTCGGTTTAGCAACCGCAAAGTTACGAATTTAACATCATAGTCGCCTCCTACTCCCGTCAAAATTTATTAACTTTGCCTTATACAATCACAAGGTTACCACTATGCACAGATTATCACGCCTGTATTGCCTCCTGATTATATTACTCGCAGGACTTCACATATCACCAGACATTCAAGCGGCATCCCCGCAGGTCAGTGGGATAGACCTCGACCTCTTTGACCTCACGGCCAAGCGCAATCCGCGCCAAGTGGCGCCGGAAAAGTTCTGCGCCCTGATGAAAGTACTCAAACCCGGTTCGAAACTCTCTTTCGAGGGAGACATAGTAGGACCGGTGGCAGTTGACGGTGCCGAATATTCCGTGTATGTATCTCCATCGGCTAAATATCTGACTATCATCGGGGATAACAACACCCGTAATGTAATAAATTTCGCGGATTACGACCTACTGCCACTCATCCCGAACGCCGTATACACCATAACTATCTCCGATTCCGAGATGGCGAACTCTTTATCCGTAGAAGAGCGTGTGCGCCGGTTCAAGCCATTGCAAATCACCACCGAGGAACACGATAAGCTTTTTAACGAATATACCTCGCTCAAAGCCTCCCGCTATAAGGATGCCGACTCCGTCACGGTGCTAAACTGGTTCAAATCGTTGGCTGACAGAGGGTATCTTCCAATTTACGAACAGATAGGTCTAATGCTTGTTTCGCATTATGACCGACCGCGCCCGCGTCAGGAAAACCGTTTATTCAATCCTAACGAAGGTGTATATTATCTCTCCTTGGCAACCGAATATACAATTAGCCATTCGGCACCACTGTCTTTGGCCAGATATTACCATTATCGACACAAATTTGACAAAGCTAATGAATTATATTTCACAGCCTATAGCCGCGGCTCCCGCGAGGCAGCCGCTGAATTAGCACGTATGTATGAAGCGGGAATAGGATGCGAAAAAGATGAAGAAGAAGCACTACGCATTTGGCGCGAGTTATACTGGAACGCGCCCAACCGCTCATATCAAGACCGGATAGAGGATAATTTCAAAAGGCTTAAAACATCGCCCTACTTACCTCAGGACTATAACAGCCCTGAAGTAAAGATGATGGCAGGACAGTTTCTGGATACAGTTTCTGACCCGGAAGCCATAATCAAAGAAATCGCTTTTACCAGAGGAGCGCTCCGCAACAGCTCTGTAAGAGTGTCGCGTCAGTCGTATCCGTATATCTATACCCTCTTGTGCACGGCTCTAACAGAATATGATTCGCTCGAAGCGGCTCGTGAACTTTACTCAATTATTTTCCGTGAGACACCAGCATCCATACACTTCTATACGGACGAGGATACAATGTATCCTCGTCCGCTTCCGGATATTGACATTATTCTGAAAAAAATAATTGAATTAATTGAAAAAAAGGTCTCGGCAGGCAATCTGAATGCCATCGCCTTACAGGCAGATATGTATGGCAACGGTCATTTTTATAATCAAGACAGGGAGAAAGCACTTGAACTGTATCGCAAAGGTGCCGTTTTGGGCTCCGGAGAAATGGCGCATATTGCCGGTAGGATTGAACTGAAGCAATCAGATTACGCCAATGCCGCCGCCCATCTGACTATGTCGATTAATCTCGGCTATAAATTCCCTGACTATAAATTATACAACTCCCTGGCCGATGAATTCAGAAACGGCTATAAGGTAAAGAAAGACCTTCGCAAAGCCCTTGAGCTATATAATATCGTACTCAATGGAGCCGGCAAGAAATCAGACAGCTACAAGCACGCTGACACTTACGCCAAATCGATTAAATCCAAACTTAAAATAAAATGAACACTTTGCACCGGTTTTTATCCTGTATTGCCGTATTCTTTATATATACAGTATGTTCTGCCCAGACAATCACTGTTTCGGAGATGAACGAGATTCCTGCGGATGGAATAGTATTCGCCCGCGATCTCAATGACGAACCCGCCGCCCTGGTGAAAATACATTTTGCAGCCAAAGGCGTGAAAGCCGAGGGCAACGTTCTGAAAATGTATCCTGCCGGAACCGATATATATGACCTTTGGCTGGCACCCGGCACAAAAATGATTCGGGTAAAAGCCTCTGATACTTATCCACTGATGATACGTTTCGGCGAACACGGGATAAAATGCGCCGAAGGCGCACACGCATACAAACTGACACTCACCGTAGCCGACAAAACCAAGGAATTTGAAGAAGAACAAGATGAGATAGACGATGTCTGTGCACGACCTGGCGTGTCTTATGCCGGAGATTTATCCAAAATCCATCAGTTCTCGTCTACGGCACTTAAAGGACTGGCTTCGCAACTTCGGGAACTAAGTCATAAAAAGATGGGCGACAGCGAGCGTACCGCCGGGTATAAAGCCATCGCCGACAGTGGTTACTGGCAGGCGTTTCCGGAACTTATTCACCGGTATAAACATGGCATCGGATGCAAAAAATCGCCGGAAGAAGCGCGTCGTTACGCCGAAGAATTGGTAGAAGTGGCTCCTGTAAGTTACGAGGGGGTGAATATGGGCGAAAAACTTGCCAATGCCGGCTATCACGACCTGGCAATTAAATGCTACACTAAAGTAGCCGCCAACAGCAATCTCGGATGGTTTCAGTTGGCCGAATGTTACGAACACGGTATCGGGACATCTGTTGACCGCGAAAAAGCTATTGAATACTATCGCTATGCGGCCAATATCGGGGATTTCGGAAACAGATCGATAGCCGCCCTAATACGCCTCGGCGGATTCCTGTGCTCGAAGAAAGCCCTGGATACGCAAAAATTCAACATTGTGGGAAAAACGGAAAGCGATCTGAAAAAAGAGCTTGAAAACGCTATTGGCCAAGGCTCGAACAAATCTCTGATCGATTTCCCTAAAGCATTTGCAATCAGAAAGGTATTAGCGGACTACTACGATAATCTCGCGGCAGCAAGAGAACTCGCGCGTGATTATGCCGGGAAAGGCGCATATCCCGTAAAGGATCAGGAGGAAGCCGAAAAATATGCTATGCAGGTTCGCCGCCTGACAATCGAAAAGCAGGAAGCAGAGCTTAAATCCAAACTGGAAAAAATATCAAAAACCGGATATGATAATTCTTTTTTCACAGACTATTCGAAGACTCAGATAGGGGATTATTTCTATTCTGACGGATCTTTTTCGCATAATCCAAACCCGGCAAAAACGCCGGTTGGGATGGTTTTCTCCCTCTCAACCACCCCTGAAGAGTCGGCTGCCGGATTTTCCCACGGCTATATAATCGCACTCACTGATGCATTCGACTCCTTCGGGCAAACAGTAGTTGACTGGGCCGAAAATGATTCGGTTACTAACGGCCTATATGCAGAATCACATAAAGCCGCAATTTCCGATATCAGCGGATGGCAACGCTCAAATTCAACTCCTGAAGATAAGGGGTTCACTGCCTTTGATGTAGCGCGGGCATATTACGCACCTCTTCCGCTAGGGAAGACTTCAGGATGGTATTTACCCTCCATAGGTCAGTTGATAACACTTACCGAAAACCTCGGCGAAACTAAAATGGATAAGGAAGGTCACTTCAAGAACAACCGTCTGGAAAAGAATTGCCCTTTTCTATCCGACAAATTTTCACGCATTTTCTTCGGATCTGCCTCTGAATACGACTCAGTCCACCCCTGGATATTAGCCCAGTCGTATATATTCAGGCATGACCCTAAATTCTACGATAATTATACCCCAGCCAATTTCGTCAGGGCCAAGGGGATAAGGATACGCCCCGTGGCCTCATTCTAAGATAAACAACAAAGGCTGTCATCACGACAGCCTTTGTTGTTTATCTTTAACCTTAAATCTAATACCATGAAAAAACACAGTGCAAATA
>URZG01000050.1 GCA_900552325.1 uncultured Porphyromonadaceae bacterium
TCGACGGTTCGGACGACGCCGACAGACGCATCTCCGAGATGTTACTCTGGGATGTGAACAACGGAATAGCGCGCCGTTCGTGGGCGCGCAACAAGGGGGCTATGGATGCCATCCGCCGCGAAATGGAGCGCACACCCGGCCTGACCGTGACGATGCCCAATATTGTGGACGACAAGACTATCGAAGCAGCTTTTAACTAAACCGCACAAGAATCAGATGATACACCATATAAGTTCAGAATGGCTCACCATCGACAAAGTTGGTGAGTTGCTGCAGCCCGGCGTGAAGCTGAAGCTCAGCGAGGATGCCCGACACCGGATTATCCGTTGCCGCGAATATCTTGACAATAAAATGAAATCTCAGAAAGAACCGATCTACGGAATTACTACCGGTTTCGGTTCACTCTGCAATATCTCTATCGGAGCCGACCAGCTCAAACAGCTGCAGAAAAACCTGGTGATGAGCCACAGTTGCGGTGTGGGCGAACGTGTTCCCCGCGAGATCGTACGGCTGATGCTCCTGCTCAAAGCCCAGTCTCTGAGTTACGGCAATTCAGGCGTACAGCTCATCACAGTGCAGCGTCTGCTTGATTTCTTCAACAACGATGTTACCCCTGTGGTCTATCAGCAGGGATCGCTCGGCGCGAGCGGCGACCTTGCACCTCTCGCCAACATGTCGCTGCCGCTGCTCGGGCTCGGCGAAGTGGAATATAAAGGGGAAATTCGCCCGTCGGCCGAGGTACTCGCTGAATTTGGCTGGGAACCTGTAGAACTCCAGTCGAAAGAGGGTCTCGCGCTCCTCAACGGTACCCAGTTCATGAGTTCCTACGGGGTATGGGCTCTCCTCAAAAGCCGCAGACTCTCCGAGTTGGCCGACAAGATCGGAGCCATGTCGCTCGACGCTTTCGACGGCCGCATAGAACCGTTCTGCGATCCGGTGAACGAGGTGCGCAATCATGCAGGACAGGTAGCCACAGCGCGCGCTGTACGCCGTTGGCTTGAGGGGTCTGAAATAACCGTGCGCCCCAAGGCCCATGTCCAGGACCCCTACTCTTTCCGCTGTATGCCGCAGGTTCACGGCGCCGCAAAGGATACGATAGAATATGTATGGCGTATACTTGAAGAGGAGATCAATGCTCCGACCGACAACCCCACGATTTTCCCTGACGAGGATCTCATCGTGTCGGCCGGCAATTTCCACGGCGAGCCAATCGCCCTGCCGATGGATTTCCTCGCTGTTGCCGTTTCCGAACTGGCCAATATATCGGAGCGTCGTATCTACTGCCTGATAGGCGGAAAACGCGACCTGCCCTCCTTCCTGGTTGCCAACCCCGGTGTAAACTCCGGTTTCATGATTCCGCAGTATGCCGCCGCATCTATAGTCAACCAGTCGAAAGGACTTTGCTGGCCCAACAGCTGTGACTCCATCCCCTCGTCGCAAGGCCAGGAGGATCATGTGTCGATGGGTTCGAACTCCGCCACGAAACTTTACCGTATAGTATGCAATACGGAGCGCGTGCTGGCTATCGAACTTTTCAATTCGGCGCAGGCTCTGGAGTTCCGCCGTCCTCTCAAATCTTCTCCCGCCATAGAGGAATGGCATGCACGCTACCGCGAATCGGTGCCATTCATCGAAAACGACACTGTGATGTCTCCTCTGATCGAGGCATCCATCGAATTTATCCGCAATACACCTGACACTGACCTGAATGTTGCTGATTAAGAATATCGCATCCATATTCTGCGCACGCGCGGAGGCCTCGGGGCCTCTGCGCGGTGTGGAAATGGAACACGCAGACCGCGTGGATAACGCATGGCTCTCGGTTGACGGAGAACGTATCGCCGCATGGGGCTCAATGGACGAACTTCCCGCCGAAGCCGGCTTCACCCGTGTCATAGATGCCCGGGGGGGATATGTTCTCCCTGCTTTCTGCGACTCACATACCCATCTGGTATATGCCGGGAGCCGCGAAGGTGAATTCTGCGACAAAATTGACGGCCTGAGTTATGAGGAGATCGCCGCACGTGGCGGAGGCATCCTGAATTCCGCCGATCTTCTACACCTTACTGACGAAAACTCACTTTTCGAGCAGGCTCACCGACGTCTGCGCCAGATTATGGCCAAAGGCACCGGAGCAGTGGAAATCAAGAGCGGCTACGGACTGACCGTAGAGGACGAACTGAAGATGCTCCGCGTGATCGCCAGACTGAAGGAATCAGAACCCGGCCTTGAGATACGTTCTACTTTCCTCGGCGCACATGCCGTGGGCCGGGCTTATGCCGGCAGACAGGCCGAATATGTGGATATGTTGATCCGGGAGATGCTGCCGGCGGTAGCCGCAGAGGGTCTGGCCGACTTCGTGGACGTGTTCTGCGACCAGGGATTCTTCACGGTAGAAGAAACCGACCGCATACTTCAGGCGGGCGCCCGCTACGGTATACGACCTAAAATTCATGCCAACGAGCTCGCCATATCCGGAGGTGTTCAGGTGGGAGTGAAAAACGGAGCGGTGTCGGTTGACCATCTTGAACGGATGGGAGAAGAAGAGATTCTGCTTTTAGGCGAATCACGCACTATCCCCACTATGCTGCCCGGCGCATCGTTTTTCCTCGGGATACCTTACGCACCGGCGCGTGTCTCGGTAGCAGCAGGGCTTCCGGTTGCATTGGCGTCCGATTACAATCCCGGTTCTTCACCCTCGGGCGACATGCGTTTCGTATGGGCATTGGGATGTATAAAAATGAAACTCAATCCCGTACAGGCTCTCAACGCCGTCACCCACAACGGTGCCGCAGCCATGGATCTTCTCGCGACGAACGGCTCCATAACCCCCGGAAAGTTCGCATCTCTGATAATAACACGTCCGGTATCCTCGTTATCATATATCCCCTACGCTTATACGGAACCTTTCATCGAACAAGTTATTCTGAAAGGTCGCTCGATCTGAAATGCCACAACCTGCCAATACCTCACGCCAATCATCATGGGCCGACCGCAAGGCGGCCCAGCAGCGTCTGCTGGAAAAGGACGGACGCATCGCCCCGCGCGACATAGAAGTTGAAGAAGCCGTTCTGGGCGCGCTCATGCTTGAGAAAGACGCCTACACCACCGTCTGCGACCTTCTCAAACCCGAATCGTTCTACGAGCCGGCACACCAGAAGATCTACGAAGCCATCCAGCAGCTCGGCGCCTCGCAGCAGCCGATAGACATGCTGACAGTCACGGAACGGCTGCGCGCCATGGGAGAACTCAACGCCATAGGAGGACCGGCCCGTATTTCGGAACTCACCGCCAGAGTAGCCTCTGGCGCGCACATCCTCTTCCATGCACAGATAGTGGCGCAGAAATATCTGGCGCGAGAACTCATCACTTTCGCCTCCAATATCGAGGGAAAAGCATACGACGAGGCCAACGACGTTGACGATCTTCTTCAGGAAGCCGAAGGCTCCCTCTTCGAAATCTCGCAGCGCAATGTGAAAAAGGATGTGACCCAGATCGATCCCATCATCAATCAGGCCATCCAGCAGATCGAGGCCGCCGCCAACCGGCAGTCGGGTCTGTCGGGTCTTGAGACTCAGTTTCACGAACTGGATAAACTCACCTCGGGCTGGCAGAATTCCGATCTCATCATCATTGCGGCCCGCCCCGCGATGGGTAAGACTGCCTTCGTGCTTTCCATGGCAATGAATATGGCTGTAGGAGTCAATACACCGGTAGCCATCTTCTCGCTTGAAATGAGTAACCTGCAGCTTGTGAACCGTCTCATTTCCAATGTCTGCGAACTCGAGGGCGAAAAGATCAAATCGGGCCGTCTCCAGCCGGCAGACTGGGATAAGCTCATGGCCGGCGTGAAACGCCTGTATTCGGCTCCTTTATATATAGACGACACCCCCTCGCTATCCATCTTCGAGCTTCGCACGAAAGCCCGTCGTCTTGTGCGTGAACACAATGTGAAATGTATCATCATCGACTACCTTCAGCTGATGAACGCATCGGGTATGCGTTTCGGTTCGCGCGAGCAGGAGGTATCCATGATTTCGCGTTCACTCAAACAACTGGCCAAAGAGCTGAATATACCGATTATCGCGCTCTCGCAGCTTAACCGTTCAGTGGAGCAGCGTGGCGCCGACAATTCCGCATCGAAGCGTCCGCAGTTGTCCGACCTCCGTGAGTCGGGAGCCATCGAGCAGGACGCCGACATTGTCTGCTTCATCCATCGTCCGGAATATTACCTACATTCCGGGGAGGACGCCGAGGGCAACGACATCCGCGGTCTGGCGCTGTTCATTGTGGCCAAGCACCGTTCCGGTAAGGTCGACGACGTGAAGCTACGCTTCGTATCGCAATACGCGCGTTTCCAGAACTGGGATGAAGAAGCGCATTTCACTTCATCGGTGGTGTCATCGCGTCTCAACTCTGAGGGTGGCATCTCATCCGATCCTTTCTCGACACCATCACCTGCCGGTGCCGGAGCCGGCGCTGCCTCTCCTTTCCAGGGCGGCTCGGCTGATCTTTCCGCCTCAGACGGTCCGGTGCCGTTCTGATACGCGGATATTCCGCGGTGTGAACCAAGGGAATATTTAAACCCTGGCGCCTTCCCGGTTGTTAAGTTGAATAGAGATTGGGCTTTGAATCCCGTAAGTCAAACATTAATTCAACTTACCGACTATGAAACTACGTAGAATCCACACCGTCCTATTCGGAGCCGTCGCCATCGGAGCGGCGCTCCTCTCATCATGCGTCAGCCGTGGAAAATACAATACATTGCTTGACGAATATAACTCCACAAAGGTATCTTTGGCCGAAAGCAAGGCTTACAACAAATCGCTTGATGCCATGCTCGCCGAGGCCAAAGCCAACAATCAGCAGTTGAAGGATAATCTGGCGGCACTGCAGGGCACTCTTGACCAAAGTATCGCGCAGAACTCCCAGGGAAACGTGAACATCTCGAAACTCGTCGACGAGATCAACGCTTCCAACAAATATATCAAGCAGCTCATCGCCGCCAAAGACCGTTCGGATTCTCTCAATATGGTCCTTACCAACAATCTGACAAGATCCTTGTCGCGTGACGAGCTGAAAGATGTCGATGTAAAGGTGCTCAAAGGGGTTGTCTATATCTCGCTGGCCGACAATATGCTTTACAAGTCCGGTTCGTACGAGATCTCCGACCGCGCGATGGAGACACTGTCGAAAATCGCGAAAATCATAAAGGATTATAAGGATTATGATGTGATGGTTGAAGGGAATACCGACAACGTTCCGATCAACCGCACCAATATCCGCAATAACTGGGATCTCTCGGCTCTGCGCGCATCGTCTGTAGTGCAGGTGCTCCAGAATAAATTCGGTATCGACCCGAAACGACTTTCCGCGGCAGGACGCGGCGAATACCGCCCGATCGCCGACAACTCCACGGAATCGGGTCGTCAGCGCAACCGCCGTACTGAAATCATCATAACTCCGAACCTCGACCAGTTTATGGATCTGATTGGACAGGCGCCGGCATCTGCGTCCGAATAATACAAAAAGTTAGCCGACAGGCCGGAACGCTAACCGATGGAATCTTTTCACAGGATTTCATCGGTTTTTTATATCCTCTGCAACTTATATGCGGCATTGTGCGTCTAAGATTATGAACAACTGAAAACAGAAATGATAGAACTGACTGATATTAACAAGACCTATCCGGGAGCAGTGCCCGTGCATGTGCTCAAAGGGATTAACCTCCATATCGCGCGAGGTGAACTCGCTGCGATAATGGGGGCTTCCGGATCGGGTAAATCCACTCTCCTTAACATTCTTGGTATTCTTGACAATTACGACACCGGCGAATACCGCCTTGACGGCCGTCTTATCCGTAACCTTTCCGAGAACCAGGCCGCTGAATACCGCAACCGCATGATCGGCTTCGTATTCCAGTCATTCAATCTCATAAACTACAAGACCGCACTCGAAAATGTAGCACTGCCGCTATTTTATCAGGGAGTGCCGCGCAGACAACGTAACCGCCTGGCTATGGAACAACTGGAAAAGATGGGACTTGCCGACCGCGCCTCGCATCTGCCCGGTGAGATGTCGGGCGGACAGAAACAACGTGTGGCCATAGCCCGCGCAATGATTACAGCTCCATCCATAATCCTTGCCGACGAACCGACCGGCGCTCTGGACTCGCAGACTTCACGTGATGTGATGCAGGTGTTCCATGACCTCAACCGGAACGAGGGTAAAACCATTGTCATCGTTACACATGATCCGGGTGTAGGTGCTCAGGCCGACCGGCTTATCAGAATATCCGACGGACTTATTGTAGAATAACTTCCCCCTCAGTTTAAACACAGTGCTCGATTTTATAAACGAAATATCTCAGACCCTTCGCCACAACAAACTCCGCACCGCACTTACCGGTCTGGCCGTAGCATGGGGAGTATTCATGCTCATCGTACTTCTTAGTGTGGCGCGTGGTGTCACCAACTCCTTTCAGGAGAACATGATGGGACCACGTTCCAAAATGGTTCAGATGTGGGGAGGATATACCTCGCGCCCTTATGGAGGCTACCGCGAGGGGCGTGGGATTAAACTGCGCGACGGAGATATGGGACGCATCGCACATGACGGCAACCGCCATATTGATGAGGTGACATCCGTAATCTACGGCGAGGCGCAGACCATATCCTACGCCGACAAATCAATAAACGGCGAATATACCGGTATGTACCCGTCGGCAATTCATACAGAGAACCATGAGGTTCTCGCGGGGCGTTATATCAACGACCGCGACATGAAAGAGATGGCTCATGTAATGGTACTGTCGGAAGATTTTGCCCGCCAGTTGTTTCCGCCCGACGGTATGGGTGCGGTTGGCAAACGTGTCAACTGCCGAGGTCTCTCCTGGTTGGTTATCGGTGTATATCGCGCCAACTGGTACCGCGACAATATAGTGCCTTATACCACAGCGCGCCACATATCCAAAAATCCCGAGGAGGTGGGTTCGTTGAAAGTCACCCTGAAGAATGTAAACAGCGAAGCCGACGGTGAGGAAGCCGAGAAAACCATCCGCAACTCTTTGGCCAAAGCGCATGATTTCGATCCCGACGACGAGAGCGCGCTATGGATCAACAACCGCTTCCTCAACGGGCTTCAGGCTCAGAACGGAATGTCGATTCTCAACATCTCGGTATGGGTACTCGGTCTGTTGTCACTTCTGAGCGGTATCGTGGGGATCAGCAACATCATGTTCGTCTCGGTAAGGGAACGCACACACGAGATCGGTATCCGCCGCGCCATCGGCGCCCGTCCGCGAACCATATTATTTCAGATCATCGCAGAGGCCGTTGCCATCACCACCCTATTCGGTTACATCGGGATAGTGCTCGGCACAGCTGTGGCACAGATAATAGGAGTAATGTCGGAAGATTCTGGCATACTGGTCAATCCGACCGTGAACATCGCTCTGGCATTCGAGGTCACTCTGGTACTTGTGATCGCCGGAGCCGCAGCCGGGCTGTTCCCGGCCCTCAAAGCCCTTAAAGTAAAACCTGTTGAAGCCCTGCGAGATGAATAATACGGACAAACAGCAATCGAAACGTATGCGCACACGCCGATTTCCCGGCACTGAACTCTTCGATGTGGAGAACTGGCGCGAGATTTCAGCCACTCTTGCGAAAAACAAGACCCGTACATTCCTCACCGGATTCGGCATATTCTGGGGAGTGTTCATGCTTGCAGCGCTGCTGGGCGGTGCTCAGGGCGCCAAGGATCTTCTTCTGAGAAACTTCGACGGGTTCGCCACCAACAGTGCCATTATGGCATCGGGGCGCACATCAATGCCATACAAGGGATACGCCAAGAACCGCTCATACTCTCTTGATATGACTGATGTGGAACGCCTGAGACTTGCTCTTCCAGAGATAAAAACCGTGACTGCAGACCAGTTTCAAGGCGGTTGCTCGTTTGTGAACGGGCGTCACAGCGTGGCCGGGCAGGTGATGGGTGTGGAACCGGAATTTTCCAATGTGATGGAGCCGGTTATCTACCACGGCCGTTTTATAAATGAAAACGACATGTCAACCGGGCGGAAAGTATGTGTTATCGGGAAACGTATCGCCGAGCAGATTTTCCCCACGACAGCCGATCCCACCGGGCAGATGATGCAGATCAACGGTATCTCTTATAAAATAATAGGCGTTGCCGGCCAGCTCAACGAAATACAGATGGGCGGCCGTATAGACGAAGAGGTGCTACTCCCCTTCACGACTTTCAGGAAAGCGTTCGGCACAGGCGAGGAACTTGACATAGTGATGCTCGTTGCCCGTGACGGTTACAGGATCGCCGACCTCAAGGACCGTATCCGCCGTGTCATCTATTCACGCCATTACATACATCCGCAGGATGAATCGGCATTATGGCTTATGGATATATCCGAAGAGTTCGAGAAAGTTGACATGCTCTTTCTGGGGGTCTCGCTCCTTGCAGGCTTCATAGGCTTCTCTACGCTCATCGCCGGAATTATAGGCATCGGCAACATCATGTGGGTGATCGTGAGGGAGCGCACTCAGGAAATTGGAATCCGCAGGGCTCTCGGAGCTAAACCGCGCGACATTATTGTACAGATTCTATCGGAAGGGATGGCACTGACATTTATCGCCGGGAACGCAGGGATAACATTCGCCGCCATTGCCCTGGGGATTACCCAGCATGTCACGGCCAACGAGGTGTCGACCCCACAGTTCCAGCTCTTCCCCGGGCAGGCGTTATGGATAATGGGCGTATTTCTCACGCTCGGATCACTCGCCGGACTGATTCCGGCCCTAAAAGCAATGAAGATAAAACCGATCGAGGCTCTTTCGTCAAAATAATAGAATATAACGAATCACAGATATGAAAAAAGTATTCAAAATCCTGCTCTGGATCATTCTGGGGGCAGTGCTTATCGGAACTTTCGTGTTCCTTTTCATGAACTCCCGTCACAAGGAAACAACTTATGAGACAGTACGCCCGGAACGAGGCACTGTGGAACGTACCACAGTGCTGACCGGAAAAATCGAACCGCGCGACGAAATCGAGATCAAGCCTCAGATCTCAGGTATCATAACAGAGATTCTTGTGGAACCGGGCGACAAAGTGAACAACGGTGACATCATCGCAAAAATAAAGGTGATCCCTGACGAAGGACAACTTTCGCAGGCACAGAATCGGGTGCAGGTGGCGCGCATCAATCTCGAGCAGACAAAAGCGCTTTATGAACGCACCAGGATGCTTTTCGAGAAGAAATACGAGAGTCGGGAGAAGCTCGAGACAGACAAGGCCGCCTACGATCAGGCGATGGCCGAACTGGCTCAGGCCAACGACCAGCTCACTATCGTGCGCGACGGGGTATCGGCCTCAAACGCGCAGGGATCGAACACTCTTGTACGCGCCACAGTAACCGGTGTTGTGCTGGAAGTTCCTGTAAAGGTCGGTTCATCGGTGATACAGTCCAATACTTTCAATGACGGAACTACCATAGCGAAAATAGCCGATATGACCGACCTTATATTCAAGGGCAAGATCGACGAGACCGAGGTTGATCTACTGCAAGAAGGCCAGAGCGTCCGGATCAGTGTGGGTGCAGTGGCAGGTTCTGATTTCGATGCCGTGATAGAAAAGATTGCGCCTATGGCTACCGACGACAACGGCACCAATACGTTTGAGGTTAAAGCGGCACTCAACAGCGCTGCAGTAGCCAACCTTCGGGCAGGATATTCGGCAAACGCCTCTGTTGTGCTTGAAAAGGCCGAGAATGTGATAGTCGTGCCCGAGAGTGTGGTTGAATACAGTGGCGACAGTGCCTTTGTGTACGTGCTAAAGACCGGAAAGCCACAGCAGGAATTCACTCGTACCAACATAACCACCGGTGTCAGCGACGGAATTAAAGTTGCCGTGACCTCCGATGGAATTAATGAAAAGACCAGCCTTCGCGGTTCTGAAATAAAGAAGTAAACCTTATGAATATAAAAACATATACTGCCGCACTGGGATGCCTGGCGGTTCTCGCCGGCGGCTCACCGGAAGCCGCGGCTGAGGTCTGGACTCTCGACTCATGCGTGGACTATGCCCTGACTCACAACATATCGCTCCGCAAGCAGCAGCTGCGTACAACTTCCGGAGAACTTGATGTGACAGCGGCTAAAGACGCATTCCTCCCTACCCTTTCCGGTTCGGCGTCCGAGTCTTTCAACTTCGGACGCGGTCTGACCACCGACAACACATACGTGGACCGAAACACATCCAATTTCCAATGGGGACTTAATCTGAATGTGCCGCTGTTCCAGGGGTTGGAGGATGTAAGACGGCTGAAAGTAGCCCGCTCCACTCTTGAACAGACACTCCTGGTATACGAGGCGGCCAAAGATGATCTGACGCTCAATATTATCACGCAATATCTTCAGGTCTTATACAGCCGCGAAGTGGAGACTGCGGCCAAAAACCAGCTGGCATACTCTGAATATGAGGTGGAAAGGCAGTCAGAACTTGTGGAAGCAGGCAAAGTGCCGGAAGCGGACCTTCTCAATGCCGAAGCGCAACGCGCTCAGGACCGTCAGCAACTTGTGTCGGCCACAGCCGATGTGGCCACCCAGCTCATCACCCTGGCGAATCTGCTGCAGCTCCCTGCCGCTGATGACTTCGATGTGGCGGCGCTCGATGACGACTCAGCGCTCCTCCCCTCCGCAGAGACTGTGATGGCCGATGCCTCGGTGCGCAACAGCGCCCTCCTCGCCGCGCGCCAGGGTATCAAAGTGGCCGACAACAATATCTCGCTTGCGAAGTCAGGCTGGATTCCCCGTCTGAGTTTCACTGCAGGAACAGGTTCAAGCTACTACACTGTGGGCGGGATGCCCAACGAGGGGTTCGGGGCACAGATGCGCCACAACTACTCCACCTATCTCGGCTTTCAGCTCAACATCCCTATTTTCGACGGATTCTCCACTCGTAACAATGTGCGCCGGGCTCGCCTTCAGCGCCTGGAAGCCGAACTTGAAGCAGACAGACAGGAATCTGAACTTTTCAAGACAATACGGTTGGCGCATACCCAGGCGACAGGCGCACGCGACAAATACCTTGCCTCCGACGAGACACTGGAGAAAACACGCCGGTCGTTCCTCGCCACTCAGGAAAAATATTCCCTCGGACGTGCTACCCCTTACGAATTCGAACAGGCCAAGACAAACCTTTTTCAGATCGAAATTTCACGGCTGCAGGCCCGCTACGAATACATACTTCGCTGCCGTATCCTACGTTTTTATCAGAAAGAGCCGCTACTCTGACCTCTGAATTTCATTTGCACAATGGCCTCAAAATTGGCCAAAAAGGGGCTTCACGGCCCCTTTTTGCAAAATATCCTGCAAAAATATTGATGGTTGAGAAAAATGTTGTAACTTTGTGTTTAACAACATGAATGTGCAACAATCCGAAGTTGCTGCATGAAAAACGTAGAAGTGATCACTTATGATTAAAAGTGCCCTTGAAAAAGTAATCAGCGA
>URZG01000051.1 GCA_900552325.1 uncultured Porphyromonadaceae bacterium
GACCCCTCTCCACCACCATTTCCAGAAGCCCGGCAACTCCGGAATCGACGCGATATTGCAGAAACCGCTCCGGGCCGTGCCCGAATCTAAGATCGTAATCCGCTTCTGGATCATCGGTATCTTCCTGGCCGCCATCACCTTCGTAACACTGAAAATCCGTTAACAGCATGGCTGACAACACAAATATCAACATAAACGAAAACGCCTCCCGCCCGCGCCTGGTGGTGCTCGGAGGGGGTGAGAGCGGCGTCGGAGCCGCCATCCTCGGCAAAGCCAAAGGGATGGACGTATTCCTCTCCGACGCCGGCACCCTGGCGCCGCGCTACGCCGAAGAGCTGCGCCGCCGCGGCATCCCCTTCGAGGAGGGGGGCCACACCGAAGACCTTATCCTCAACGCCACCGAGGTGGTCAAATCGCCCGGCATCCCCCCCACCGCCCCGATGGTGGTCAAGATCGTGGAGAAGGGTATCCCCGTAATCTCCGAGATAGAGTTCGGCGGCCGCTATACCTCGGCCCGCATGATATGCATCACCGGCTCCAACGGAAAGACCACCACCACCATGCTCATTCACCACATACTCCGTTCGGCAGGCATCGACGCTTCCCTGGCCGGCAATGTGGGCCGTTCCCTGGCATGGCAGGTGGCCGAAGAGCCGCATGAGGTCTACGTGGTGGAACTCAGCTCCTTCCAGCTCGAGAACATGTACGACTTCCGCGCCAACATCGCCGTGATGATGAACATCACCCCCGACCACATGGACCGCTACGACTACAAGATGGAGAACTACGTGCGTGCGAAATTCCGCATACTGCAGAACCAGCGCACCTCCGACGCCTTCATCTTCTGGGAAGACGATCCCGTGATACGCCGTCAGCTCGAGCAGATCACCACCGAAGCACGCCGTTTCCCCTTCGCCGAATGTGAGGAGGCCAGGGCCGCGGCGTTCCTCGACGCCGACGGACGGATGGTGCTCCGCACCCCCGGTTGCGAGATGGAGATTCCGCGTGACGAACTCGCCCTCAAAGGGCTCCACAACCTCTTCAACTCCATGGCCGCCGGTCTGTCGGCATGCCTCATGGATGTGCGCAAGGACGACATACGCCGCGCCCTGTGCGACTTCGAGGGGGTTCCCCACCGCCTGGAGAACGCCGGCGACGTCGACGGCGTGCGCTGGATCAACGACTCCAAGGCCACCAACGTCAACTCCTGCTGGTACGCCCTGGAGAGTATGCCCGACAACCGCTCCACCGTCCTCATACTCGGCGGCAAGGACAAAGGCAACGACTACTCCGAGATTCTCCCCCTGGTACGCCGCAAGGTGAAGGCCATCGTGGCGATGGGCAAGGACAACGCCAAGATCCTCGGTTTCTTCGGAGCGGAGGCCCCCGAGGTGCCGGTGACCGACACCCATTCGCTCGACGAGGCCGTGAAGGCATGCCGCTCGCTCGCCTCCGCCGGCGACACGGTGCTCCTCTCCCCCTGCTGCGCCAGCTTCGACCTCTTCAAAAGCTACGAGGATCGCGGCGACCGCTTCAAGGATGCCGTGCGCGCCCTCCGCGACAGCTGAGCAAGCACCTGTAAATCTTATAAATCTTATAAATCTTATAAGTTTTATAAGTCTTATAAATCTTACGAATCCTATTTAAAACTCCCGTCATGAACTCTCTCGAAATCGACCGCAACGCCACCCTCACCGGAAAGGAGGCCACGCCGAAAGCCGACAAATACATCTGGGGCATCTACCTGCTGCTCCTGGTGGTGTCGGTGATCGAGCTTTACAGCGCCTCCTCGCGCGAGGTCACCGCTTCCAACGTGTTCGCCCCCCTGCTGCGCCACGGCAAGATGCTGCTGCTGGGGCTCGGCATCACCGTCGGACTTTCGCGGATGAAATTCAAATGGCTCGTGCCGTCGACACCGTTGTTCGTCACTTTCGCCGTGGCTATCGGCGTTTACGTGCTCTTCAAGGGGCAGATCATCAACGGCGCCCGCCGCTCGATGTCGCTCCTCGGCATACCGCTCCAGTCGGCCGAGTTGCTTAAACTGGCGGTGGTGCTGTTCATCGCATTCGTGATGTCGCGCACTCAGGAGCGCCACGGAGTGAAGAACGCCGGAGTGATAATCTCGGCGGTATTCGTGCTAATCTGCGGCGCCCTGCTCTTCTCGCAGGGCCTCACCAACACCCTGCTGCTGATGGGCATCTCGTTCGCCATGATGCTTATCGCCGGAGTGCAGTGGAAGAAGTTCCTCATCGTCTTCGCCTGCTACGGTATCGTGGCATTGGGAGGAATGAAATATAAGGAGAACCACAAAGTTGAGTCCGCCGCCGAGACCGAGGCCATCATGACCACCGGCAAGGACCTCTCGGGAAAAAGCGCCACCCACGACCGCGACAAGACCTGGGCGGCGCGAATTGACCGCTGGGTGGGCGACTCCATACCTAAATACGAGCAGCCCATTACCGCAGAGAACCGTCAGGAACAGTATTCCTACATGGCCCAGGCCAACGGCGGATGGCACGGCGTTCTTCCGGGCAACTCCCGCGAGACGGCACGCCTCCCGCTGGCGTTCTCCGACTATATCTTCGCCATCATCGTGGAGGACTGGGGATTCCTCGGAGCCGTCGGGCTTCTGGTGCTGTACCTCGCCCTGCTGGGCCGCGCCGGAGCCATCGCCTACAGATGCAAGCGCGTGTTCCCGGCGCTTCTTGTGATGGGTATGGCGGTGATGATAGTGCTTCAGGCGCTCTTCCACATGGCCATCGTGTCGGGGGTATTCCCCGTTTCGGGGCAGCCGCTCCCGCTGATTTCCAAAGGAGGTTCCTCGATTATATGCACGTCGATCGCCTTCGGCATCATGCTCTCCGTGAGCCGCTACGCCGTGCAGAACTCCACAAACGCCGCAAATACCGGCGATCCCGAACTTGAGGGGCTCCCCCCCGAGATGGACGCCGCCAACCCCGGCCATGCGAACTGATTTACAGACTGACAACAAACTGATATACACGCAAATGAAAGTTCTGATTTCCGGTGGTGGCACCGGCGGACATATATTCCCGGCGCTCTCTATCGCCAATGCCGTCAAAAGGCTCTACCCTGACACGGAGATTCTCTTCGTGGGCGCCTCCGGACGCATGGAGATGGAGCGTGTGCCCGAGGCCGGCTATGAGATCGTCGGGCTGCCGGTGGCAGGATTCGACCGCAAACGGCTGTGGCGCAACTTCAAAGTGCTCGCCAAACTCTTCAAGTCGCTGCGGCTCGCCCGCAAGGTGCTCCGTGACTTCCGGCCCGACATCTGCGTGGGCGTGGGGGGCTACGCCTCCGGCCCGATGCTCAAGGCCGCACAGAAACGTGGCATCCCCACCCTCCTCCAGGAACAGAACTCCTACGCCGGAGTCACCAACAAGCTCCTCGCCAAAAAGGCGCGCGCCATCTGCGTGGCCTACGAGGGGATGGAGCGCTTCTTCCCCGCCGACAGGATCGAACTTACGGGCAACCCCGTGCGCAAGACCCTCACCTCGGCGGCATACATGTCACGTCCCGAGGCCAAGAAGGAACTGGGCTTCGACCCCGACAAGCCCCTCGTGGCCGTGGTCGGCGGCTCGCTCGGCGCCCGCACCGTCAACGAGGCCATGAAAGCCGGACTCAGGCGGATTCTCGACTCCGGGGCCTCGGTGCTGTGGCAGACAGGCAAATTCTATGCCGACGACTGCCTCCGCTTCGTAGAGGAATTCCGCGCCTCCTACCCCGAAGCCACGGAGAACCGCCTGCAGGCCATGCCGTTCGTGCAGCGGATGGATCTCGTGTATGCCGGCGCCGACCTTATGGTGTCGCGTGCCGGAGCCTCCACCATCTCCGAGCTGCAGATCCTGGGGATGCCGGCCATCCTCGTGCCCTCCCCCAACGTGGCCGAAGACCACCAGCGCAAGAACGCCGAGGCCCTGAGCTCGCGCGGCGCAGCGGTGACGGTGCTCGACGCCGATGCCGTGCGCACACTCGCCCCGGAGGTCACACGTCTGCTGGCCGACCCGAAGGCACGGGCCGCCATCGCCTCGAAAGTCAAGGCTATGGCGCTGCCGGGCGCCGACGAGAAAATCGCGCGCAAAGTAGCCGAAATAGCCAAATCGAAATCATAAAACCATCAAAAATTGTAAAATAAGACAATGGTCTACGACAACATATATTTTGTAGGTGCCGGAGGGATAGGCATGGCAGCCCTCGAGCGCTATTTCCTCGCCGCCGGAGCACAGGTGGCCGGTTACGACCGCACACCCACGCAGCTCACCGACGAACTTACGGACGAGGGAGCAGTCATCACATTCAACGACGATCCCGCGGAGATTCCCGCGGCGTTCCGCGACCCGGAGAACACTCTGGTGGTATATACCCCGGCGATCAAGGACGACAACGCCATCCTCTCCTGGTTCCGCGCCAACGGCTTCGAGACGGTGAAACGCGCCCGTCTCCTGGGCGAGATCACCCGCCACAGCCGCGCCCTGTGCTTCGCCGGAACACACGGCAAGACCACAACCTCGTCAATGGCCGCCCACATCCTCCACGAGCAGGGCACCGCCGTCAACGCATTCCTCGGCGGCGAGCTGCGCAACTGGAACTCCAATTTCCTGCTCACACCCGGAGCCGACATATCGGTGGTGGAGGCCGATGAATTCGACCGCTCGTTCCACCAACTCACACCATACGTGGCCGTGATCACCTCCACCGATCCCGACCATCTCGACATCTACGGCACCGAGGAGGAATACCTCGAGAGCTTCGCTCATTTCACCGAACTGATACGCCCCGACGGCGCCCTGCTGGTGCACGAAGGGCTGAAGATGCGTCCGCGCCCGCAGAAAGGGGTGAAGATCTACACCTACTCGCGCGACAAGGGTGACTTCCACGCCGCCTATATCCGTCAGGACCACGGCACACTGGCCTTCGACTTCGTATATCCCGAAGGCACAATCCGCGGAATAGACCTCGGAGTGCCCGTCAACATCAACATAGAGAATGCCGTGGCCGCACTCGCCGCCGTCTACCTCTCCGGCACCCTCGACGCCGCCAAAGCGCGTGCGGCGCTCGGATCGTTCCTCGGAGCGAAACGCCGTTTCCAGTTCTGGCTCAAGGAGAGCGGACCGCAGGGACGCGCCATAATCGACGACTACGCCCATCATCCCGACGAGCTCCGCGCCTCCATCCGTTCGGTGCGCGCCCTCTACCCCGGACGCAAACTCACCGTGGCGTTCCAGCCCCACCTCTACAGCCGCACCCGCGATTTCGCCCCCGACTTCGCCGACGCCCTCTCCGAAGCCGACGAGGTATATCTCCTTCCGATCTATCCCGCGCGCGAGCTCCCCATCGAGGGGGTGACCTCCGAAATCATTCTCCGCGACATAAAAATCGAAAAAAAGCACCTCGTAAGCTACGAGGATTTGCCCGATACGCTAAAAAACAGTAACTTTGAGATACTTTTGACCGCCGGTGCCGGCAATATCGCCAATCTCCTCCCCCGCATCAAAGGTTAGAGGTTAAAGGTTTGATGTCAGAGTAGCCTCTTGCCTCTCCCCTCTTTCTCCGGATGGCTACTCTTGCCTCTTGCCTCTCGCCTCTCGCCTCTCGCCTCTCGCCTCTCGCCTCTCGCCTCTCGCCTCTCGCCTCTTGCCTCTCGCCTCTTGCCTCTCGCCTCTTGCCTCTCAGCGGCGTTGGCGGAAGAAGGCGCGCATCAGGGAGGCGCACTCGTCGGCGAGGACGCCTGCGATGACTTCGGCGCGGGGATGGAAGGGGGTGTCGTAGGTGAGGGTGGAATAGCCGCGTTTCTCGTCGGGGGCGCCGTAGACTATGCGGCGGAGCTGGCTCCAGGCTATGGCGCCGGCGCACATCAGGCACGGCTCCACGGTGACGTAAAGGGTGCAGTCGGTGAGGTATTTGCCGCCGAGGGTCTGCGCGGCGGCGGTGATGGCCTGCATCTCGGCATGGGCGGTGACGTCGGAGAGCCGTTCGGTGAGGTTATGGCCACGACCCACCACGCGGCCGCCGCACACCACCACGGCGCCGATGGGTATCTCCCCCTCGGCGGTAGCCAGGCGTGCCTCGGCGAGCGCCAGACGCATGAAACGGGTATCGTCGTCAATCATGGCAACCGGCGTTAACAGGGATGGTGAGCCGCATCCCCTCGAAGGCGGCGAGGGTGCGGGGGAAGATGGTGCGGGCCTCGGCAAGATGCATCTCCTCGTTGCGGTAGGAGGAGGCGAAATGCCCTAATAGGAGCGCGCCGGCACCGGCCTCGCGCGCCGTCACGGCGGCCTGGGCGGCAGTGGAATGGAAATGCACCGGGGCCTTGTCGGCGCGGTCGGAGGCGTAGGTGGCCTCATGGTAGAGGAGGTCGACCCCACGCACCTCGGCGGCAAGCTCCGGCATGAATACCGTGTCGGAGCAGTAGGCGTAGCTCCGCGCCGGCTCCCCCGGGGCGGTATGGCTGAAAAGGAATCCCGTGGCCTCCACGCGGTGACGCAGCGGGAAGACCGCTACCTCCAGGGAGCCTCCGCCGGGGAGGCTGACGGCGGGGAGCCGCCGGCGCTCGCCGGGAGCGATGATGTCGAACACAAGGGGGAACGGCAGCCTCGGAGAGAAGAAAGAGAAGATCTCGCGGAATATCCCCTCCCCTTCGGCGAAAGTGTGTATGGTCAGGGGGGCGGTGCGGCCGTTCATCGCCAGGGTGTTGACGATGCCGGGGAGCCCCATGCAGTGGTCGGCGTGGAGGTGCGACAGATAAATATGGTCGAGGCGCGAGAATTTCAGGTGCCTAAGCAGCATGGAGTGGGCCGCCCCCTCGCCGCAGTCGATCATGAACAGACGGCTGCCGGCCTCCAGCACCTGGCAGGCGGGGAGGTGTCGCACGGTGGGGGATGCCGAGCCGCAACCGAGTATATGGAGTGTCATCATCGGCCTTGGAGTATTTCGCGGAGGGTGGAGAGTTTGTTGAGGGCCTGGAGGGGGGAGAGATTGTCGATGTCGAGCCCTAAGAGTTCGTCGCGTATCTGCTCCAGCACCGGGTCGTCGAGCTGGAAGAAGGAGAGCTGCATGCCGTCGGGGGCGGATTCCCGCCGCGGGCGCTGCCCGCTGCACGCGACCGCAGCGGAGGGGTTCGCCGACGGGGTGATTGCCGCGGTGTCGATGGCGCCCTGGCGGCGGTTGGCCTCCTCGAGCTGGCGGAGCACCTCGGCGGCGCGCTCCACGATGGAGCGCGGCATACCGGCCAGACGCGCCACATGGATACCGAAACTGTGCTCCGAGCCGCCGCGCTGCAGCTTGCGCAGGAACACCACCTTGCCGTCGATCTCCTTCACGGCCACGGAGTAGTTTACCACGCCGGGGCAGAGAGCCTCCATCTCGTTGAGCTCGTGGTAGTGGGTGGCGAAGAGGGTCTTGGGACGCAGGGGCGAGGAGTTGATATGCTCCACGATGGCCCAGGCGATGGAGATGCCGTCGTAGGTGGAGGTGCCGCGCCCCAGCTCGTCGAAGAGGATGAGCGAACGCTCCGAGAGGTTGTTCAGGATCGAGGCCGCCTCGTTCATCTCCACCATGAAAGTGGACTCGCCCAGCGAGATATTGTCGGAGGCGCCCACGCGGGTGAAGATCTTGTCGACCACGCCGATATGCGCGGCGTCGGCGGCCACGAACGAGCCGATCTGCGCCATGAGCACGTTCAGCGCCGTGGAGCGCAGCAGCGCCGACTTACCCGACATGTTGGGGCCGGTGATCATCATCACCTGCTCTCCGGCGTTGTCGAGGGTCAGGGAGTTGGCTATGTAGGGTGTGCCGGGGGGCAGCTCGCGCTCGATGACGGGGTGACGCCCGGCGGTGATGGAGATGCGCAGCGAGTCGTCGACCACCGGACGGCAGTAGCGGTTGGCGGCGGCGCAGACCGTCAGCGCCAGCAGACAGTCGAGGCGCGCCAGCACCCGCGCGTCGGCCTGGATGGCGGCCACATAGCCGTTGAGAGCCGTCACCAGCGAGGCGTAGAGCTTGTTCTCCAGGATTTCGATCCGCTCCTGGGCGGTGAGTATCTTCTCCTCGTACTCCTTGAGTTCGGGGGTGATGTAGCGCTCGGCGTTGACAAGGGTCTGCTTGCGTATCCACTCGGCCGGAACCTTGTCGCGGTGGGTGTTGGTCACCTCTATATAATAGCCGAAAACATTGTTGTAGCCTATCTTGAGCGAGGAGATGGAGGTGGCCTCGATCTCGCGCTGGCGTATCTTCTCGAGATATTCCTTTCCCTGCGAGGAGATGGCGCGGAGCTCGTCGAGCTCGGCGTCGACACCCGGGGCGATCACCGGGGTGCCGCGTCCTAAGGCGTTGGGGGCGTTCTCGAGCACCTCGCGGCGTATGCGGTCGCGAATCAGCGGGCAGGGGTTGAGCTGGTCGCCCATGGCGCGGAGGGCGTCGAGGTCCGACTCCTGGCATATCCTCTTGACAGGCTCCAGAGCTTCCAGGGCCAGACGCAGCTGCACCACCTCGCGGGGGGTGATGCGCCCGGTGGCCACCTTGCCCACGAGGCGCTCCAGGTCGCCGATACGGCCCAGCAGCTCCATGAGGGCGTCGCGCCCGTCGGGGTCGCGGAAGAAGTGCTCCACCACGTCGAGGCGCCGGTTGATGGCCACATGGTCCTTCAGCGGGAAGGTGATCCAGCGGCGCAACATGCGGGCGCCCATCGGCGAGACGGTGCGGTCGAGCACGCTCAGCAGACTCTTACCCTCGTCGCCGAGGCTCTGCAGCAGCTCCAGATTGCGGATAGTGAACTTGTCGAGGCGCACATACCGGTCCTCCTCTATGCGGCTCAGGCGGGTGATGTGGCCCGTCTGGGTGTGGTGGGTAAGGTCGAGATAATGGAGGATGGCGCCGGCGGCCACCACGGCCAGGGGGATGCCGGTGATGCCGAACCCCTTGAGCGAGGCCGTCTCGAACTGTTTGAGGAGCCGGTCGTTGGCCGCCTGGGGGGTGAACACCCAGTCCTCCAGCTCGAAAGCCAGGTAGCGGCCGTTGAACCCCTCCTCGAGGCGGTGACGGTTGCCGCGCTCCACCAGCACCTCCTTGGGGGAGAAATTGCCTAAGAGCTTATCGATATAGTCCGTGGGGCCTTCGGCCACGAGGAACTCGCCGGTGGAGATGTCGAGCAGCGCCACGCCGACGGTGCCGTCCTTGCCGAAATGGAGGGCGGCCAGGAAGTTGTTCTCGCGGTGCGACAGCACATTGTCGCCCAGGGCCACGCCGGGGGTCACCAGCTCGGTGATGCCTCGGCGCACCATGCGGTTCTTCACCGTCTTGGGGTCCTCGAGCTGCTCGCAGATGGCCACGCGCTTGCCGGCGCGTATCAGGCGCGGCAGGTAGGTGTCGAGGGCGTGGTGGGGGAACCCGGCGAGCTCCACCGACGACGCCGAGCCGTTGGCGCGGCGCGTCAGGGTGATGCCGAGGATTTCGGAGGCCGTGATGGCATCGTCGGAGAAAGTCTCGTAGAAGTCGCCCACACGGAAAAGAAGCACCGCGTCGGGGTGCTTCCCTTTCATCTCGAAGTACTGTTTCATCAGCGGGGTCTCCACTACTTTCTTTGCCACGGCCTGAATAATTTTTACGGTTAATGCAATGGCAAATTTACGAAAATCCCCCGAACCGACAAAATCAGGCGAGAGGCGAGAGGCAAGAGGCAAGAGTAGTCGCCCGATAGGAAAGCAGATTTTCAACCTGCTTTCCAACCTCTGACTTTTCTATCACAGATCGTCGGTGAGGGTGCGGTACAGGCGCAGGAAGCGGAACAGAATGGCGGTCCCGATGCATAGGCCAACGAAACCGCCTACGCCCACGCCCCAAAGAATACCCGTGCGCTCATGCGCCGGCACATCGAGGCTGCTGGCCATGAAGAATACCAGCCCCAGGGCTACCGGGAGGAGCAGGAAAATGAATATCTTGTGGAGGCGCAGCAGACGGCGCCCTTCGAGCGCCACGGCGCTCACCGGCCACGAGGCGACGTCGATGCGCTTCACCGCCCTGTAGAGGTAGAAGTCCATCCCTCCGGCTGTCACGAAGAAGAAGACGGCTGCCGCCGCCAGCCAGGGACGCGCCCACGCCACGAAATCCATATCGAACACACACAGGAGCCACATCACCAGCCCGGCGACGGACAGACCGATCATGCGGCGGTACTGCGCGGCGAGTTTATCCTGCGCCGAGCCGCGGCGCAGCAGCGCCTTGCGGCTCAGACGGAGTGTTTCGTCGGCCATTTCGCCAAGGGGTGCGTTGGCGTCCTGCCAACGGGCTTTTATGTCATCAAGGTTTTCGATATTCATAGGTCAGGAATCTGAGAGTCGGACGAGTTTTTCTTTTATGCGTTTGAGCCAGGAGGCGACGGTGTTGCGCGGCACCCCCATCATCTCGGCGATGGTATCGTAAGGGTAATTGTCGAGCCACAGCAGGATCACGGCTTTCTCGCGGGGGGCCAGGCGGCCGATGAGGCGGTGCATCTGGCGGAGCTGCTCGGAGCGGTCGGTATCAGGCGGCGCCTCGATGTCGGGCACGGCGTCGAGCGACACTGCCTGCCCCTTGCGCGAATAGGCACGGAAATTGGATACGCACGAGTTCAGACACACGCGGTAGATCCACGTGGAGAGCTGCGCCCTGCCGCCGAACTGACCCCATCCCTGCCAGAGATGGATAAGCGCTTCCTGGCGCAGGTCGTTGAATTCCTCGGGGTCGCGGGCGTAATAGTAGCACACCTTGTTGATGATGCCGCTATGCGTCTCCACGGCCCGCATGAATTCCTGTGTCTTCGCGTCGTTGCCGTCCATTGAATTATTCGTTTACATGGTTAGACGTCGCCCCGGCGCGATAGTTGCACCTCCGCTGCAAAATTTTTTTCATTTTTAGTCCGAGTCCGATATACCGCTGATACCCAGGCCTACGGCCTCCCCCACGCCCCTCTCCCGATGATTGGCGACAAAGAAATTTTCAAAAAAATACCTCAAAAATTTGCACAATCCAAAAATCTGTAATAACTTTGCACTC
>URZG01000052.1 GCA_900552325.1 uncultured Porphyromonadaceae bacterium
TCCGGCGATTATAAGATTTATAAGACTTATAAAACTTATAAGACTTATAAAATTTATAAGACTTATAATTATAATCGGAGTTTTCAGGCAGCACAAGGGGCGGGAGCCCGGCTCCCGCCCCTGATGGCGGTTAATGGTGTGGGGTCGGTGTTATTTGAGGTCGGCCACCAGTTCCATCCCTTTGCGGATGGCCTGCTCGTTGACGGGAATCAGGTGGTGGTGACGTTCGGGGAGCGCTTTCTTCAGACCGCGCACAACGGCCTCTACGGGTACGTCGGGACGCATTGCCAGCAACGCGCCGAGAAGAATCATGTTGTAGGCTTTTGACTGTCCCATGGCGATGGTGGCTTCCATGGCGTTGACGGGCACTACTTTGATATCGGTGCGCGTGGGTGCGCGGTGGATGTCGTAGGGGTCGTAGATGAGTACGCCGCCGGGCTTTACGTGGCTCTCGAATTTGTCGAGACTCTGCTGGTTGAGAATCACGGCGGTGTCGTAGGAGTCGAGTACGGGCGATGAGATAGGATCGGTGGAGAGGATCACGGTGACGTTGGCTGTGCCGCCACGCTGCTCCGGTCCGTACGAGGGCATCCAGGTCACTTCCTGATCGTTCTCAAGGGCGGCGTAAGCTAATATTTTACCCATCGACAGCACACCCTGGCCGCCGAATCCGGCTATGATAATTTCGTCTTTCATTGTGCTAAGGTTATTTGGTGGTGTCCTTGAGGTCGCCCAGGGGGTAATGGGCGAACATGTTCTCTTCCATCCATTTGTTGGACTTGGCAGGCGACATCTTCCATCCGGAGTTGCAGGTCGACACTACCTCCACGAAGGAGGTGCCTTTCTTCTCCATCGCGTTCTTGAAAGCCTTTTTCAGCGCTGCCTTGGCCTTGCGCACGGCGCCGGTGGTATGCACGGCCTGACGGGTCACGAAGCAGGTACCGTCGAGGAGCGACACCACATCGGCCACGCGCAGCGGGAACCCGTTGAGGTCGGCGCGGCGTCCGTAGGGGGTTGTGGCGGTCTTGGCGCCCTCGAGTGTGCAGGGCGACATCTGGCCGCCGGTCATGCCGTAGATGCCGTTGTTGATCATGATGATCACGATATTCTCGCCGCGTGTGCAGGCGTGGATGGTCTCGGCCGACCCGATGGCGGCGAGGTCACCGTCGCCCTGATATGTGAAGGCCACACGGTCGGGACGCAGGCGCGAGATGGCGGTGGCCACGGCGGGAGCGCGTCCGTGGGCGGCTTCCACCCAGTCGATGTCGATATAGTTGTAGGCGAACACGGCGCATCCTACCGGAGCCACGCCGATGGCTTTGTCGTCGAGGCCGAGTTCGTCGAGCACCTCGGCCACCAGTTTGTGAACCACACCGTGGGAGCATCCCGGGCAGTAGTGCATGGTGTTGCGGTTGAGGAGCCTCGGGCGCGTATATACTTTGTTTTCAGACTTGATGATTTCTTCTCTTGTCATGGCACTGGTGTACTTCAGGTTCATTTAATGTTAAAGTCACTCTCCAGGGCGTCGAGTACTTCCTGGGGATTGGGCACGATACCGCCCATGCGCCCGAAGTGGCGCACCGGCACACTTTCTCCTACGGCCAGGCGCACATCTTCTATCATCTGGCCGGCGTTGAGTTCCACGCAGAGGATTCCTTTGGTGTGGCGTGCCACATCGGCGATCTCCTTATAGGGGAAGGGCCAGAGGGTGATGGGGCGGATAAGGCCTACTTTTATACCCTTCGCGCGGGCGTCGTCGATGGCTTTCTGGCAGATACGTGCCACTGATCCGAACGCCACGATGAGGTATTCGGCGTCCTCGGTATAGCGTGCCTCGTAGCGCACCTCGTTCTCCTCGATGCGGCGGTAGGTAGCCTGGAAACGCTCATTGTTCTTCTCCATGATGGCGGAGTCGAGTTCCAGCGAGGTTATGATGTTGGGCTTGCGTGTGCCGGGGCGTCCGGTCACCGCCCAGGGGCACTGTGCAGCAACCTCCTCGTCGGTGCGGCGCGGGCGCTGCGGGGGGAGGACCACTTTCTCCATCATCTGGCCCACCACGCCGTCGGCCAGAATCATTGCCGGTGTGCGGTATTTGAAGGCGAGGTCGAAGCCCAGGCCTACGAAGTCGGCCATCTCCTGCACTGTGGAGGGTGCGAGTACGATCAGGTGGTAGTCGCCGTGGCCGCCACCCTTGGTGGCCTGAAAATAGTCGGCCTGCGAGGGCTGGATGGTGCCCAGACCGGGGCCGCCGCGCATCACGTTGACGATCAGAGCCGGGAGCTCGGATGCGGCGAGGTAGGAGATACCTTCCTGCATGAGGCTGACGCCGGGCGACGATGACGATGTCATAACTGCCTTTCCGGCGGCGGCGCCGCCGTATACCATATTTATTGACGCTACCTCGCTTTCGGCCTGGAGCACTACCATACCGGTGGTTTCCCACGGCATTTCGGCCTCGAGGGTCTCAAGAACTTCCGACTGGGGGGTGATGGGGTATCCGAAATAGCCGTCGGCGCCGTAGCGGATGGCGGCGCGGGCTATGGCTTCGTTACCCTTCATAAGTTTCACTTCTTCTTTCATTGGTCTTGGAATTTGAAGGGTTTACTTTAATACCACACGGTAAACTTCAATGCAGGCATCGGGGCACACCATAGCGCAGGCGGCACAGCCGATGCAGGCCTGTTCGTTGACGGGATAGGCATAATGATAACCGCGATCGTTCACCTCCTTGGGTTGAAGGGCGAGCACCGAGCAAGGACATGCGACAACACAGAGGTCGCATCCTTTACAGCGTTCGCTTTCGATCGTTACAGCACCGTGGATTTCAGCCATAGTAAAACGTAAGCGGGTAAAATGAGATTAAAAAAAATAATCGGCCGGGGGTGAAAAACGGCATATTTAAAGAAAAGCCTCAGGGGTTACTCCCTCCGATTTAAGGTTAACATAGACAGCGGAGGGCTTCGCAAAGGAGCGTTTTGACACTCCGGCGAAGCCCTCCGGTTTCCAAAAGGCAAATTTAGCTAATCTTTTTAGATTCGCAACATTTTTTTAGATTCTTAACATTTGAAAGCGCACGGCTGTTTGCCGTCACTCGGACATGTAAGGTATCAGAATACGATCTTCTTCGACTCAGTGCCCTGGCGACGGATCAGAAGCTGACCGGCTTCGGGAGCTGCTACACGGATGCCCTGGAGGTTGAAATACTCCACTGGTGCGGAAATATTGTCGGCGGCGACGTTTGCGATGGCCGCATTGCCGGGGAAGACGATGCGGGCTTCCATGCTGGGAGCTTCTGTGGTTTCATCCTCCGGAGTCCAGCCGTAGCCGCCGTAGATGTTGATCTGAGTACCGAAGCAGGCGTCATAGATCTCACCCTCCTCCGGGTCAATGTATGATGTGAGGCTTACAACACCATCCTTGAAAGTGGTGTAGGCAACTTCGTCGCCCAACATCTGCACCACTTCTTCTGCCGAGAAGGGGTAGCCCATCGCCGCAAAGCTGCCGATATAATATGTAAGAGTGTTCAGGCAGTAGAACTTGGTGATTCCGATGGCGGAATTGGCGAATCCGGCCTCTACGGGGTCGAATATGACATGGTCGGGATCGGACACATTGAACTGGATGTATCCCACCTTGTTACATTCGTTGTACTCTTTCTGGGGGAAGTTGCCGTGGTACGGGTCTACCAGGCGGTAGAGGTCCTTGTTGTCGTTGTTCTGCTGGAGTTCGACCTTGTAGACATTCTGAGTCTGGTCGATGTTGAACATGGGGAGCAACCATCCGTCAGTGAAGTCGGCTTCTCCGAGCGAGGTCCAGCCTTCGTTGGGGTCATAATTGGGGTCCTTGGTAGGATCGGGAGCTATTGACAGTTCGTCTACGCCGAACCATGCGCCGTCCTCGCTGTAGGGGTCACCCATGGCGATGAGGTCGTCGCTGTCGAAAGTGAAGCCTTTGCCGTCCCATTGGGCGGTGAACGATTCTACGGCCTCATACATCTCCATATCCCAGTTGTAGTGGTAGAGGAACATCGCGTCGGTGAAGACCTGTGAGCCGAGCTGAAGTGTAAGGGTGGCGCCCGGTGTGAAGGTGAGAGTGCCGTCGGCATATTTTGCGGGAATATCCACTGAGGTTTCACCCAGGCCGTAGCTGCTGAAGTCGAAGGGGAGCACTATGGTTACATCTCCGGCCGATGTGCCGGCCTTGATGGATAATTCGCCCGAATATTGCAGCTGGTTTATCTCATCTATATAGCTTATGATGTAGTCGTCGCCGATGATGGATTCAAGGGCGGGAGCCTCTTCGGCTTTGGCGACAGCTTTAACCGAACGGTTTGTCAGAACTCCGGTATCAATCGTATGAGTTTTGGCGAAAGGTCTTGCATCCTTTGTCAGGGATGTCTTGTGGGGCAGAGGGAGGGCGGCTGAGGCGCTCAGCACGCATGTGGCCGCTAACGCGATGGAGTAAAATCTCTTCATAGGGATAACGATTGAATATATAAAAATATGTTTATCTATGCAAAAGTATTTATTCCTTTTGATATTTGCAAATTTTTGCTAAATAAACGTTGAGTTTGCCGGCAAAGATAGCGTTTCTGCGGGTGTGCGTGGTGTTATTTCCTCTCTGGCCGGGATTGTACGGAAGACCGGAGGCTGTATCATTACCGCAATGCCTGGTTGGGTGGGTCGTGATACAGCCTCCGGTATCTGAAGGGACGGGAGGGGCGCTGTGGGCCGGCTCCTTATTCCTGGTTTACACGGTTCTTGGCTTTGGTTTTTGTTTTGGTGGAGGAGGATTTGTCGAGGTCTTTCTCCTCTTTGAGGTCGATTTCGTTGCGGTCGGCGTCGAGCACCTTGTACTGCAGATAGGCGAGTTCCTGCGACGGCAGGATTTTGAATTTGGCGCCGAGCTCCATCCGCCAGCGGCGATACATGGAGATTATCCCCTTTTTGAGGTAGGCGTCGACGAAGGGGTGCACATACATCACGAAATCGCGTATCCTGAGGTCGTGCACGAGGTATTCGAGTTTCTGGTGCAGCGTGTCGGTGAACAGCAGCGAGGGCTGTACTTCCCCTTTGCCGTAGCACGAGGGGCATGATTCGGTGGTGATGATGTCAAGTGCCGGACGTACCCGCTGGCGTGTGATCTGCATGAGCCCGAATTTGCTCAGCGGCAGGATGTTATGGCGGGCGCGGTCGTTGGCCATCACCTCGCGCATGTGCTCATAGAGAGTCTGCCGGTGTTCGGGCTTGTTCATGTCGATGAAGTCAACCACGATGATGCCGCCCATATCGCGCAGACGCAGCTGGCGCGCTATCTCGTCGGCGGCGCGGAGATTCACTTCCAGGGCGTTGTTCTCCTGGTCGGTGCCGGCTTTGGCGCGGTTGCCCGAGTTCACGTCGATAACGTGGAGCGCCTCGGTGTGCTCGATGATGATGTATGCTCCCGATTTGAACGATACTGTTTTGCCGAACGACGATTTTATCTGCCTTGTGATGGAGAAGTGGTCGAAAATCGGTTCGTCCTTGGTGTAGCCTTTGACGATGTCTTTCTTGTCGGGGGCTATGAGGCTCACATACTTCTGTATCTGTGCGAGAATCTCGGTGTCGTTTACGTAGATGTTCTCGAATTCGGGGGAGAATACGTCGCGTAGCACCCCGACGATGCGGCTTTCCTCCTCGAAGATGAGCTGCGGCACTGTGCCCCGGCGGGCGTTCTCCAGTGTGTCGGTCCAGCATTTGAGGAGGGTCTTCAGCTCGTGGTTGAGCTCGGCCACGGATTTACCCTCGGCCGAGGTGCGCACGATGACTCCGAAGTTTTTCGGGCGGATGGATTCTACAAGGTGGCGCAGACGTGATTTCTCGCCGGGGGTGCGTATCTTCTGCGAGATGGAGATCTTGTCGGAGAAGGGTATGAGCACCATGTACCGGCCTGTGAAGGAGATTTCGGTGGTGAGCCTGGGGCCTTTGGTGGAGATGGGTTCCTTTACGATCTGCACCATCAGCTCCTGTTCTTTTTCGAGCTGGTCGGTGATGGTGCCGTGTTTGTCGATGTCGGGCTGGAGCTCCATCTTCTGCACCTGAGGCAGGGGCGATTTCTTGTCGCCCAGCAGGGCTGTGAGGAATTTGGAGAAAGTGGAAAACCGTGGGCCAAGATCCAGGTAATGCAGGAAGGCGTCTTTTTCGTAGCCGACGTTCACAAATGCCGCGTTAAGGCCGGGCATGAGCTTCTTGACCTTAGCGAGGTATATGTCGCCTACGGCATAGGCCAGGGTGCGGTTCTCCTTCTGGAGCGACACCAGGCGGCCGTCCTCAAGGAGGGCTATGGAGACCTCCTTAGGCTGTACGTCAACGATAAGTTCGCTTTTCATTATTACTTTGGATTGTGATGGGGGATTAAAACCGCAACGCCGACGTCCGGAGCCAGCCGTGTAGGGCTTGCCCGGCGACGGCGTCGTGCGGAAGATACCGTGCGTCAACGCATCCGGCGCGTGGGGCGGAAAAGCTCCGCGCCCCGGCGGTCAGGCACGATTATTTCTTCTTATGGCGGTTTTTGCGCAGACGTTTTTTACGCTTGTGTGTGGCCATCTTGTGGCCTTTTCTTTTCTTTCCGCTTGGCATAATATTGGAAGTTAATGGTTAGAAGTAGGGATTCAGGCTTTTACATCTTCCATGAAGCACTTGGCGGGCTTGAAAGCGGGGATCTTGTGCTCGGGGATGATGATGGTGGTGTTCTTGGAGATGTTGCGGGCGGTTTTCTGCGAGCGGGTCTTGATGATGAAGCTGCCGAAGCCGCGGAGGTAAACGGGCTCGCCGTGGGCCAGCGAGTCTTTCACAACTTCCATGAACTTTTCGATGGTTTCGAGAACGGCGGCTTTTTCAATGCCGGTAGTTTTCGAGATCTCGTTTACGATTTCTGCTTTTGTCATAGCTGATGTAAAAATATATATTTCGTGTTAGTGACGTATAACGGTTGTAAATCAGCATAATAACGCACGCCGGGGATGGGCGTGCGGAATTACAGGTGCAAATATCGCACTTTTTTTTGAATCATGAGCAATTTCCGGCCAAAAATCGGCAAAAATTTTTTAAATAAACTTCTCAACCTTGCGGTTTTACGCCGGATCGGGGAGTGGCCGGACCGTTGTCGCCGGGGGTGGCTTCGAGTTTTTTCACCAGGCGCACCACCCGTATGGTCAGGGGCAGGATTATGATTTCGTAGAGGGTCTTCAGAAGTGTCTGTGTAACGATTAGCGACAGAATCACATCCCACGGAAGAGTGCCTGCGAAGGCGCAGGGAAAGAAGATCACCGAGTCGGCGCCTTCGCCGGCCACGGTGGAGGCTATGGCGCGCACCGAGAAGCTCGCCGAGCCGTCGGTGCCGCGGAGCGTGGCGGAGAGTTTCATGCGGTGCATGACCCAGGCGTTGAGCAGCGAGCCGCAGACGAAGGCGGCGAAACTGGCGCCCATTATGCGCGGCACCGAGGCGTACATCTCCTCCATCGCCTTCTGCGATGTCCATTGCGCGCCGCCGGGGAGCGCTATGGCGATATTGAGCATTATGGCGGTGAAGAGGCTCATGGCGAAGCCGATCCAGATCACCAGTCGTGCCGTGCGGAAGCCGTAGACTTCGGCCACACAGTCGTTTATGATATACGACAGCGGGAATATGGCCATGCCGGCGGTGACGGTGAGGCCCAGCGGGAGGTCCACCGTCTTTATCTCGATGAGGTTGGCGATGATTATGCATACCACGAATACTACCGTCATCAGCAGCAGTGGCAGTGAGAAACGTTTTTCCAATGTAAGCGTAAAATGGTTTGTGGCTGTTACCAGTTGACCAGGGTGTAGCTCTGCGAGGTGTAGCCGAAGCCGTTGCCCGGAGGATAGGTGATGATCAGCGAACGGCGCCCCGAGGTGGTGATGCCGCAGTTGAGCGAGTAGGGCGGCCCGTCGTAGGGATAGAATGTGAAGTAGATGCTTCCGCCGGTGCAGTAATAGTCGAAATCCATGTCGCCGTAGTAGTCGGAGTAGATTCCGGTGCCGTTGGGGTAGAAGGTATATGTCTCGGAGTAGTCGTTGTCGTTGGCATACACACCGCTGAGGTACCAGTCGTCCGGACCGCCGTAGGGGTCATCGTAACATGCGGTGAGGCCGGTGGCCATCACGACGGCCATTATCAGCCCCATAAGTACGGAAGCCTGTTTTTTGAGTCTGTTGCCCATAGTCAGTCGTTTTAGAATACAAAATTAATAACACCCCGCGGGATAACGGGTGAAAGGAATCGTCCTTTAAAATTTATTAACAATCGCGGAGCGGTGAATGTTCCCTCACGGGCGCGCAATAATCGGGCGCGTAATCCGTTTATTGAGTAATGAATATCCTTGTCAAAATATTCCGGTCCGGGATTGCCGTTCTCCTCGCGGGGATAACGGTCTTTGCCGCCGCGCAGCCTGCCCGAGGGGCGAACCGCCTTAACGACAAGCTGCTCAATCGGCCATATACCGACCAGCGCCTCTTCCACCTTGGTTTCTCGGTGGGGATGAACACCCTCGGCATGAGTTTCCACCACAACGGCTTCGTCACCGACGGAGGACAGACCTGGTTCATGTCGCAGCCCTCCTACTCGCCGGGTTTCTGTGTCAACGGTCTGATGAGTCTGCGGCTTAACAATTATTTTTCGCTGCGTGTGGCTCCGGGGGTATGGTTCGGCAACCGCGTGGTGAAGTTTCTCGACACCTCGGCCACGGCTGAGCCGGCCGAGTATTCCCAGGATATAAAGTCGGCCTACGTGGTGGTGCCGGTTGATATCAAATTCGCCGCACAGCGCATGCGCAATCTGCGTCCGTACATTGTGGGAGGCATTATGCCGGCTTTCGATGTGGCCAAGAAGCGGACCGATATCCTCAAGACCAAAAGCTCGGAATTCTTTATCTCCGCCGGTTTCGGGTGTGATTTCTATCTCCCTTATTTCAAGTTCATCCCGGAGGTGAAGTTCTGTTTCGGCCTCTCCGACGCCCTGCAGCACAAACGGCCCGACCTTGCGGAAGACCCTGTGAAGCAGGATATCTCCGGTTCGGTGAAGCGCGCCACCACTAAAATGATAGTGTTCACGTTCTATTTCGAGTAATGCCATGCGAGCTGAAATAAAAACAATATTCTATTATAATAAGGTGTCGGCGCGCGTGCTGACAGCGGTGTTGCTCGCTTTGTGGGGGATCGGCGCCAGAGCCCAGACCGACGCGCAGCTGTCGCAGTACTACGAGATACCTAACTTCTATAACCCCGGCGCCGTCGGGACCATAGATTTCCTGAAGATCCGTGGCGATGCGCGCCTGCAGTGGCTCGGAGTCGACAATGCCCCCCAGACCTTCACTGTGGCCGCCGACATGCCCTTCAAATTTATCGGCAAACGTTTCGGAACCGGCCTGGTGATGCAGCAGGAAAGTTACGGCCTCTACCGCCATCTGGATGTGTCGGCGCAGCTGGCCTACAAACTGAAACTCTTCAAGGGCGAACTTTCGATCGGTGTGCAGCCCGGATTCGTCAACCAGTCGTTCAAGGGTACCGATGTATTCATCCCCGACCAGGATGATTTCCATCAGAGTACCGACGACGCTATCCCCCAGCAGGATATCACCGGCAACGCGTTCGACCTTTCGGCAGGTATATTTTACACCCACCGTCTCTTCTGGGCCGGTGTGTCGGGGCGTCATCTTACGCAGCCAACCATACGCCTCAACGCCGAATCCGGCGACGATACCAACGAGAAGAACTACGAGTTTCCGCTCCGGCGCACCCTATATTTCATGGCCGGGAGCAATATTCCGATAAAAAACACGTTATTTGAATTGCAGCCCTCGGCGCTGGTGCGCAGCGACTTCACTTTCACCTCGTGGGAGGCGACTCTCCGCTGTCGCTACAACAAGTTTATCAGCGCCGGTGTGGGTTACCGCTGGAAAGATGCCGTTTACGCGGTGGTGGCAGCCGAAATCAAGGGGTTCTATATCGGGTTCTCCTACGATTATCCCACCGGGGCGATAGCCCGCGCCACCTCCGGCAGCTACGAGATAATGGCCGGCTATCAGCTCAAACTCGACCTTTCGGAGCGTAACCGTCATCGCCACAAGAGCGTGCGAATAATGTAAATCCCTCCTCAACACTCTATATCCGACAATGAAGAAAATTTCGTTATATCTGTTACCGGCACTGATCGTGGCCACTCTGGCAAGCTGCGCCTCGGGGCGCCGCTCCTCCTCCGGTGGCGAAGTGACCGGTGTGGGTGGTTCGTCGTTCGCCGAGCCCACCCCTTACGGCATGGTGCTGGTGTCGCGCGGTTCCATGGAAATGGGTCCGCAGAAAGCCGACAGCGCCTGGAACATCGAGCCCGACACCAAAGGTATGTCGGTCGATGCCTTCTGGATGGATGAAACGGAGGTGACAAACTCCAAATACAAACAGTTCGTGTTCTGGGTGCGCGACTCCATTATCCGCGAACGCCTTGCCGATCCCGCCTACGGAGGCAACGAGGCATACAAAATCGAGGAGGACAAGCAGGGCAACCCAGTGACTCCCCACCTCAACTGGTCAAAGCCCATACCCTGGCGCAACCCCGGGGAGGACGAGGCACGCGCCATCGAGAGCGTGTACCGCACCAATCCCATTACCGGCGCACGCGAGCTTGACCCCGCTCAGCTCAATTACCGCTACGAGATTTTCAACCACACCGAGGCCGCCAAGCGCCGTAACCGCGTGGATCCGCGTCGCCGTGTGTACAACACCGATCTTCCCACACCTACTGACATCCCTGTGATATCGAAAGATACGGCCTGGATCAACGACGAGGGTGAGATTGTGCGCGAGACCATACAGCGCGGCCTCACCGGCGATTACGATTTTCTCAACACCTACATTGTCAACATCTATCCCGACACCACCTGCTGGGTCAACGACTTCGAGAACGCCTATAACGAGCCGTATGTGCGTATGTACTTCAGCCACGGCGGCTACAGCGAAT
>URZG01000053.1 GCA_900552325.1 uncultured Porphyromonadaceae bacterium
CGCGGAACAGCAGGAGTTCTCCCTCCTTGCGTGTCTCCTTGTCCTCCGATTTGATTTTCTGCTTTGCTTCGGCGAGAATCTTGGTGACAAGGCTTTTCTGGGCCTGGAACACTTTCTCGACGTTGTGTTTGTACTCGTTGAACATCTGGTTCTCGCCTTTGGGCACGGGACCGGAGATGATGAGAGGTGTACGGGCGTCGTCGATGAGCACGGAGTCTACCTCGTCGACGATGGCGTAGTAGTGTTTGCGCTGCACCATGTCTTCGGGAGCCATGGCCATGTTGTCGCGGAGGTAATCGAAACCGAACTCGTTGTTGGTACCGAATGTGATGTCGCACTCGTAGGCGCGGCGGCGGGCGGGAGTGTTGGGGCGGTGTTTGTCGATGCAGTCAACGGTGGAGCCGTGGAACATGTAGAGCGGTCCCATCCACTCGGAGTCACGTTTGGATAGGTAGTCATTGACGGTCACCACGTGAACGCCTTTGCGCGAGAGGGAGCGGAGGAATACCGGGAGAGTGGCCACGAGGGTCTTGCCTTCACCGGTGGCCATCTCGGCGATTTTGCCGGAGTGGAGCACGACGCCGCCGATGAGCTGCACGTCGTAATGCACCATGTCCCAGGTGATTTCATTGCCGCCGGCCTGCCAGTGGTTCTTCCAGAGTGCTTTGTCGCCGTCGATAGAGATGAAGTCGCGTCCCTGTGCGGCCAGTTCGCGGTCAAGGTCGGTGGCGGTGACCTCTATGGTCTCGTTGGCGGCGAAACGCGCGGCGGTCTCGCGCATGGTGGCGAACACTATGGGGAGGTGTTCGTCAAGTTTCGTCTCGATTATATCAAGCACGTTTTTCTCGTGTTTGTCGATTTCGTCCCAGAGGGGCTGGCGCTGGTCGAAGGGGAGGCTTTCGATCTTATCGCGGAGCTCTTTGGCGGCCTCCTCGTCGGCCTTTATGGCGGCGGCGATATCGGCACGTACCTCGTCGATTTTTGTGCGGAGTTCATCGGCGGAGAGGTTTTTTAGTGTGGGGCCGATGGCGTTGATCTTATCTATAATAGGCTTGATTTCCTTGAGGTCGCGCTGCGACTTGTTGCCGAAAATCTTGCTGAGAAAACTCGTGAATGACATTATTGCGTATGTATGTGTTTGTGAAAAACGGTTTTTGACGGGTATATGTATCGGAGGAGAGATCGGAGTCTCGTCCATGTTACGGGCGCAGACGCGGCAGTGATGCTCCGTTGGGAGCGCGTATGCGCAGTATTCCCGCTACCGTAGGGGCCAGCACGCGGGCGTCCACCGGCGAGGTTACCTCCTTGTGGGATACCGCCGGCGCGAGGATGAAAGCCGGCGCGGTGGCCATGCCGGCGCGCACCACAGTGCGCGGTGTCTCCACGTCGGAGTCGTCGTCGATCTCCTGCCAGCCGGGTGCTATGGCCAGAAACACATCGCCGGCCGAGGCCATAGAGGTGTTGCGGCGCGTGGCGTCGGGGTTGTCGGTGGCGCGGCGGTCAATCACATCGTCTACCGTCCATGCCTGGCTGACGCCGGCCATGCGTGTGAGGAACGATGCGGCCTCGCGGCGCATCTCCTCGAGATCTTTGCCGCGCTCTTTTATTAGTTTGTGGTTGAGATATATCTGTCCGTTGTGGTAGCCTGACACCCACTCGCCGTTGCCGTGAACGGCCATGAGATACATGTTGAGCAGCGACACGGCTTTGCGCGATGAGAATTCGCCGTAAGGCACGGCCCATTTCTCGTCGTCGCGGCGCTGCCGGCGTGTGAGCGGCGTGCCGGCCACGAATACCACTGTGCGGTCCATGCCCGGGCCTTCACGGTCGATGGCCGTGAAAAGGTGTGCCAGATCGCGGTCGAGGCGCAGGTAGGAGTCCATGAGCTCCAGACGCGAGTCGGGCTCGCGGCCGTAGATGTAGGGCTGCACGGTCATTCCCAGCGAGAGCATGTCGGTGGTCTCGCGGCTGCCGAGTTTCAGCAGTCTGATGTAGTCGGCGGCCATTGCTGCCACATCGGCATTGACTGCCGGCGAGTTCTTGTAGGCGCGGAAACGGTTGGCGTCGCCTCGCTGGAATATGTTGCGGAAGGGGTATAGTTTCTTGTGCGCGGGGAGGTCGGGGAAACGGTCAACGGGAATGGACGGCACCCATTGCAGAGTGTCGAGGCGGCGTTCCAGCGGGAGGCGGCGGTTGGCTTCCTGCGGCGGCGCCGGAAGATCCTTATAGTAGGTAGTGGTGGCCCATTTCCCGGTATGGTCGTTGATCCAGAACGCCGAGTTGCCGGCGTGGCCGGCCATTATTATGGCCTGTGCCGGTTCTGCGGCAATGGCATAAGCGTAACTTGTGCCGCCACCGTCTATGCGCAGCTCATCGGCGAGTGTCGACGATGTTATGGCTGCGGGCGATAGTGTCTCGTCGGTAAAATTGCCGATTTTCGAGGCATCGAAAAGCACCGAACGTGCCCGGCGGGTGTCGCGGTCATACACCGTGGCAGCGGGGATGCCGTTGACCTGCGGTGCCGCGCCGGTGAACACCACGGCTGTGGCCGCGGCGGGATCGATTGCCGTGCCGTAGTCGAGGTCATCGATGATCAGCCCCTGGGAAAGAAGGCGCCTGAGGCCGTTGTCGCCGAACTGGTCGCGGAGCAACTCGATGTAGTCCATCGAAAGCCCGTCGACCATGATCCCTACAACCAGCGACGGACGCTTGGCCACGGCCGAAGCCGGAGCCACAGACACGATGGAGAACACCGCGACGAGAGCCGCGGCTACCGAGTGTGTGAGCGTTCGTGAAGAGTTGTTAGGCACGTTTGTTGTAAGTCTTCCGATAGATGTAAATGAATGATACCGCGCGCATTATATCGCACGCAATGAGCACGGGGAATGTGGCGTCGAACGCCTGTCCGTGCAGCGGGATGCCTGCCAGAAGCAGAACAAGCGCTGCAAAGTTACAAAATTGGTAGCAATAAACCACACGTCTGCAACTTTTTATCCACTCGAATATAACAGGTATGATGCAGAAAGGGTTCAGCCACAGGTATAGCCAGTTTGGCGACGTGGCTTCGTGCACGCTCACGAAGATAAGGAATGTGAGCAGCAGACCGGCCACAAAAAAGAGGGTGTAAAGTACGGAGTCGAACCACCGGGTGACTTTCAGCCGGCGTACATCGCGTACGGTAACGACTGTTGTCACTACAAGGAGCGCGACGGCGAACGCCATCGGTGTAAGATACCATGGCGTGGGGCCGAGAGGTGAGCACTCGCCGGTCTCGGCGATAAGGATATTCTCTTCCGTGACGAGGCGCCGGTTATCGAATCCGCCGGTGGCTCCCGCCATCAGTTCATGAAGATAGAGGGGTGAGAATCCGCGCTCAAGTTCCGTAACGGGGCGGTCGATGCCGCTGCCGAGCGCCAGATTGATGCCGAACTGATACCAGGGGTAATTATGATGGTATCGTGTCATCTCCTTGCGGAACGTGGATTGTTCACCTTCACGGTAGGGCACGGTTATGCCGGTGTTGCTGTAAGTGAAACTTTCAGGGACCGAGAGCGTTATGGAGTCGTTGAGCGCCCGGCGAATGATATTGTAGGGACGCGTGGCGCAGTTGTCGAGCACGTAGTTGTAGCGGTAGGTGCGGTTTTCCGGCCGAAGATTCTCCTCCACCAGGGCTATGACCCGCGCCGCTTCCGTAGGAGTGAGGTCCAGCACCTGCTCGCGGAACTGACGTCCGGACGGCGCATATTCGGCAATCAGCATGTCGGTCGGCACCATCACGCACAGGTAGTCGGTCTGGCCTGCCGTGAACCGGTAGGCGAAATTGGGAGAGGTGAAATCGAAGACCCCCCAGTTGACGGCCATATCGCGCCCGTCATCCGTGACGATGCGGAGGGCGGCATGCCCCTCGAGCTCGTAGATCTCTTTGCCGGCATCCTGGGTGAGCAGACTGATGCGCGGAGCGGCGCCTGCCGGAGCGATCGCTCCTCCGGCAAGCACCACTGCCAGGATGAATCTGATAACGTTTAATAGCTTAATCATATTTCCGGTAACTCAGAAGTTGTCTGTAATTGGTGCCTTGGGCGGGGAGCAATGAGTTCATTCCGGGCGTGAGGCATCAGGATTCGCGGTAGTAGAGTCGGCGCACACGGGGGCTGACGGCGGTGAGGAGTTCGTAGGGGATTGTGTCGAGCTGTTCCGCAAGGGTAGTGACGGGGTTCTCGGGGCCGAAGATCACTACCGGATCGCCGATGGCGGGAAGCTGTGCGTCGGTGACGTCGATCATGCATGCGTCCATGCAGATATTGCCTACCGTGGGGCATAGTGTGCCGTTGACCATGAAAGAGCAGCGTCCGCATCCCATGTGGCGGTTCACGCCGTCGGCGTAGCCGACCGGTACGGTGGCTATAAGCGAGTCGCGTTCCAGCATGCCGTGGCGTCCGTAGCCTATGGCAGTGCCGGCGGGGTAGCTCTTGAGGGCTATTATCACGGAGCGGAGGGTGGATACGGGACGAAGGCCGTCCTCCATGCCGTTGTTGAGCACCGGGATGCCGTAAAGGCCGATTCCCAGACGTGCCATGTCATACTGGTATTCGGGGAAGCGGAGTATGCCGGCGGTGTTGAGAATATGCCTGAGCACACGGTAGGGGAATGCTGCCTGCACTTTTCGCGAGCAGCGCTCGAACAGCTCGAGCTGTGCCTGCGTGTATTCGTCCATGTCGAGGCAGTCGGCTGTGGCCAGATGCGAGAACACGGAGCAGACACGTATGGCGTCCTGATTCCGGATTATCTCTATCACACGGTCGAGGTCCTCCTCGCGGAATCCGAGGCGGTGCATGCCGGTGTCGATTTTCAGGTGTATGGGGTAGCCCTTGATGCCCGCACTCATGGCGGCGTCGATAATTTCGGCGAGCACATCGAAGTCGAATACCTCCGGCTCCAGGCGGTTGTTGAACAGCTGCGGATAGTTGAGTACCTTGGGGTTGAGCACCATGATGGGCATCGTGATACCGGCCTGGCGGAGATCCACACCTTCATCGAGCACGGCCACAGCGAGATATGCGGCGCCGTGTGCCTGGAGCGATTTGGCCAGTTCGTAGGAGCCGGCCCCGTAGCCCGAAGCCTTGACCATTGCCACGATTCCTGTTGTCGGTTTGAGATGCGAACGGAAGAAATTGTAGTTATGCACCAGTGCGTCGAGATTGACTTCCAGAACCGTCTCGTGGGTGCGTGCCTCGAGCTGACAGGCAAAAGAGTCGAATACATCGGATGGTGTACCCTTTATGAGTACCAGTTCGGAAGCGAAATCGCTGGTGGTCATAGCTTTGTACATCTCGTTCACCGAGGGGTAGAAACTGGCGTCGAAGTCGGTGAAGAGGTGTGCGAATCCCGAAATTTCGGCTCCTCCGGCTATTATGCGCTTCACTCCGCGGAATTTCAGAAGGCGTGCTATTTCGGTGTACGCCTCAGCGGCGTCCATCCCGTCGTGAGCTATGTCGGAGAGGACTACGGTCATTTTCAGTCCGGCGGTGCGTCGACGGGCCAGGAAATCGAGCGCCGGGAGGAGCGAGTGGAAGTCGCAGGTATAGTCGTCGCGCACTATGAGGCAGCGGTTGATCCCTTCGCTGACCTGGAGACGGGTTCCCACCGGCTGGAGGGTAGCCATGCGCTGGGTCAGAACCTGCGAGGGGATGTCAAGGAGGAGCATCACCGCCAGTGCCGTGATGGCGTTCTCCACCTGCCAGTTGCCGGTGAAAGGTAGCGTCACGCGGCGGGGCTGGCGCCCATGCAGCATGTAAGTCACGCGGGTCTCGCCGCCGCGTGATTCGGTGGATACGAAAAGAGCCGCCGAACGGTCTTTGCGCGACCATCCGAGTAGTTTCTGTTCGCCTATGGCCTGCGATTTTATGGCATGGGCGAGTTCGGTGTCATCGGCCGGATATACCACCACTTCGGCGCCGTGGATAAGCCGCACTTTCTCGGCTATTTTCGCGGTGCGGGAGGGGAAGCCTTCGTCATGGTCGTCGTAGATGTTGGTGATCACCGTGACGTCGGGTTTGATCATGCGCGACAGACGGTCCATCTCGCCGGTGCGCGACACTCCGGCCTCGAATATGCCTATGGTCGATTCGGGAGTGATATCCCACAACGACAGCGGCACACCGATCTGCGAGTTGTAGCTGCGGGGAGAGCGCGCCACCCGGTAGTCGGTCTGGAGGAGCTGGTAGAGCAGCTCCTTCACCATAGTCTTGCCGCGTGATCCTGTGATGGCCACAACGGGGATACCGGCCATACGGCGCCGTTCGGCTCCGAGTTCCTGGAGAGCCTGGAGGGTATCGGTGACATGATAGATTTCGGCTCCCGGCATGGCGTCCTCCTGTACGGGACGCGACACCACGAAACGCCGCACACCGCGCTGGTAAAGGTCGCGGATATAGCGGTGACCGTCGTCCATGGGGGTGATCAGGGCGAAGAACAGGGTGTTTTCAGGGTCGGAAAGGGAGCGGCTGTCGGTAAGGAGCACCGTCTGCGGCGTGGTGGGGATTTCTTGATCCATATCCGAATCAGATTAAAGTTGTTGAAACGATTTTGCCGAGGGGACGTCCCACGGCGGGATAACGCCCGGCGAACTGCCGCGCGGCTTCCACCGCTCCGGCACGTGTGGCCTCGGCGGTGGCGGGATTGAGAGGTCGGTGTCGCAGGCGCATCACGATCTTGTGTGCGCGGGCGGCCAGATCGGCAGTCTCTTCCGAGAAGAATGAACGGCCGAAACATTCATATATATGGTTTACCGCCGCCGTGGAGGGATGAACCATGTCATCGGCATAGAAGCGGTAGTCGCGAAGTTCGTCCTGAAGGAGCTCGTAGGCGGGGAAGTACACCGCGTCGCCGGAGGTCCGGCTACAGAAAGTGTCGGCGCCGAGTAGTAGCCGCGCCTTGCTCAGACGGTCGGTGTGGAGTCCGTAGGCCTTGTGGCTGACGGTTACCACGAGTTTTATGTGCGGATTGTGGCGGCGCAGGAGCGCCAGTATCTCCGCCAGGGTGTCGGCAGTCTCTTCCGCCGTGATGTCGAACAGGGTGAATTCCGAGGCGGGGAGCTTGTGGCAGTTGGCGGCGACAGTGCCGGTGGCTTTATTGAGGAAAGCCCTTGCGGAGCCGAGGGTGACGATCACGGTCTCGAGTTCCGGCAGGAGGTCGTGGAGAGCCTTCACTCGCATGGTCAGCGCCGAAGCAAGCTCCCTCCGGTCGGGTGAGGAGAACCGCGAATGAAAGTCGGGCGAATGCCATAATCCCTGACTCGATATCAGGCTGTCCTCTCTGATTTCCGGAGCCTCCTCCATCAGCCGGAAAGCTCGGAGGATGCTCAAAGGGTTATAAAGCGCCCCGAAAGGATTTACTGTAATATCGAAAAGATCGTCGGCCAGTTTAGCCCCGATCTCGTCGGCGAAGCAGGAGCCGACCGTTAGAATCCGCCGGCCGTGGGCTATCATCCCGCGTGCGGCGGGAAGCTCTACTTCGGTCATAAACGGATTCGGCATTTCAGCGGGTTTTTATAGTGTGGTCAGGAGGATCAGAACATCCGGTAGTCGGTGGAGAGTACCTGGAACTCTGTACGGCGGTTTATCTGGTCGGCTACGGCGGCATCCTCCGGCGTAAGCGCTTCGATATATTCCTCGGTGAGTACGTCTCCCTCCTTGAACTGCGGATAGAGGCGTGCGAGTTTCTTTGTGATGGTCTTGGGTCGCGAGCGGCCGTATCCCTGGGCCTGCAGTCGGTCGGCCTTTATCCCCTTGGAGATAAGGTAGTCGATAACCGACTGCGCGCGGCGCTGCGACAGCCCGAGATTGTATTCGTCGGAGCCGATGCGGTCGGTGTGCGACGCCATCTCGATGGTGATGTTGGGGTTGTCGGTCATGATCTGCACCATTTCGTTGAGCGCCTCTTTGGTTTCAGGGCGCAGGTCGGCACGGTCGAAGTCGTAGAACACGTTGTCCACCACCACAGGTTTGTTCACAGACGCAAGGATGAAGTCGACGCCGTACTCGGCATCCTCCTCGGCCGTGTCGGATGTAAACTCCTGCCGGGCGTTAAGGTAACCCTTGGCGCCGGCGAGCATCACATACTTCACTCCGCGCTGCAGGGGGAAAGAGAATGAGCCGTCGGGGCGTGCGAGCGCTTCGCCAACTATGCGTATCACGGCGTTCGGCACCGGCTCTTCATCCTTGTCGAGCACCCAGCCTGAGACGAGAATCTGCAGGTCGGGCAGCACGAAGGAATAGATATGGTCATATCCGCGTCCGTCGCCGCGGTTGGAGCTGAAGAATCCGCTCTCGCCCTTCCCGAAGGTTATGCCGAAGTCATCGGCGGCGGAATTCATCGGTGCCCCCATATTCTCTACTTTCCAGCCTCCGGAGCGTGTCAGCTCGGCCCGGAAGAGGTCGAGGCCGCCGAGGCCGGGGTGTCCGTCGGAGGCGAAATAGAGCACCGAGTCGGAAAGCACGTAGGGGAACATTTCGTCGCCGGGAGTATTGATGAACTCGCCCATGTTCTCCAGCGAGCCCGCACGTTCGCGCAGGTTGATGCGCCATATATCTTTCCCGCCCATGCCGCCGGGCATGTCGGAGGTGAAGTAGAGCCAGTTGCCGTCGGGCGACACGGCTGGATGGGCGTATGAGGAGATGGTGTCGGCGGTAATCTCGAATTTCACCGGGGCGCTCCATTTGGCGTCGGAGCGCTGCGAGGTGTAGATCTCCACCCCGGTATTGGCCGACGGCTCGCGGCGCGCTTTTGACAGATACATAGTCTGGCCGTCGGGCGAGAAAGATACAGCCCCTTCGTCGAGGTCGGAGTTAAGCTCCCCCTCCACCGGTTCAGGACGCTGCCATTCACCTTTTTCATTCTGTCGGGCGAACCATATATCACCCTTCTTCATGCCGGTGATCTCGCTGCGTTTGTCGCCGGTGACCTTTTCGTTGGTGGTCGAGAAATACAGCTGGTCAGGCTCGGCGCGCGAGATGAACATCGGGGCGTAATCGGCACGGCGTGAGTTGAAGAGTTTGGCGTTGCGCACCACATAACGTGTAGGTGAGGTTTTTGCCTGGGCTGCCAGCCGGCAGCCGGCGAGACCGTTATTGGCGGCCTTGGAGGACGGATCCTTTTTCAGATACTCCTCGTAGGCTTTCTGGGCCTGCGCGTATTTCCCTTCAGCCTGGAGCGACTGTGCCATCAGGAGTGTGGCCGTGGAGTCGGGATAATTGTAACGTATGGCATTTGCGAACATTGACGACGCGCGTGCCGACATGTTGAGTTTGTCGTAGCACAGGCCGAGTTTGTAGGCCACGGCCCCGCGTGCGGCGCGTTCCTCCTTTTTTGTCAGTTTGTTGTAGATCTTCCGGTATGTTTTCTGGGCATCGAAATATTCGCCGCGCGCATACTGCTCGTCGGCTACCGACAGTTTGGCGCCCCCGCAGGATGCGAGAGTGGCCAGTACGGCGAGGCACAACAAGGCCAACAGGCAACGTGCGGCAACCTGCGCCGCATGGATATATCGGGGTCTTTTCACTGTGTCACACATATTTCTGTTATTACTACATAACGTGTGAGGCGCACTCAAAATTGTACGCTGCTTTACTTACCCGCAAAATTAGCAAATTATTTCAAAACGCATTATTATCATCAGTCAAAAAGAGGCATTTTGGCATGTAGAAAGACCCTTGTGCCAGTCAGAATAGTGACGCTCCACGAAGTGCCCGGGGCAGCTGACTGAATATCAGCTTTCTATCCCGGATACTTCGCGGAGCGTCGTTATAATCTTGGGTAACTGGCGTGTTAGATTATTACTTTGACCGCATGGTCGCCGGCGCGTACAATATAGACGCCGCCTGAAAGACCGGAGATCACGCCTGAGTTGCCGTTGTAGACCGTCTTACCTGAGAGATCGGCAACGGTGACGGTGCCGTCATATCCGCCTACTACAATATTGACGCCGTCAACATATACAATGATTGTGCTTGCATCGGAAATTTCCGATATTGCGCTACCGTCAAGAGTCACGGCGTCGGAGGGTTTGGATTCCCCTTTATCGTAGACGGCGGTAACCTGGAAACGGTCGGATTTGTCAGTCCCAGCCTCTACGGAGAAGTTGGTGGTCTCCAAAAGCCCGGAGTTGAGTTTCTCGCCGTTGCGGTACACGTTATAGCCGCTGAAGCTGAGTTGTTCGGGGGCAGCTTGGAACGATATGTCATCGACCATGAGCATGAACTGGTTTTTGGTTGAGTTGCGGATGGCGAAGTGGCGCGCGCCCTGTGGCAACTGGGCTTCATAACGGGTCCATGTTGTGGGGATATCTTCGGCGCTGAAGCCTTCTACGGGTGTGTAATCCTCGGGGGAGGATGAGTCCTTGTCGGTGTAAAGGATCTCCATCCGTTCTGAATACAGGTGGGAGAAGCTGCAGGCATAAAGGCTGATTGTCTGTGCGTCGCCGGATAGGAGCGGGGATATGGCCCAGTCGTCAACGTTGCCTTCCTCGCCTGTCACATAAAGAGAGGCCAGGAAGTTGACACCGCTGTTGGCTTTGGTGTCGAAATCGGTGTCTTTGGTAGCGTCGAACACGAAGAATGATGAGGTGCTCTGCTCGTTGATTAAGCCCGGGATTTCAAACCAGGTGGTGCCCACCGGAGCGAGGTCGCGGTCGATGAAAGTCCAGCCGTCGAGTTCGTGTGTCCAGGAGGGGCAGTCGTCGAAGTTTTCGGCCACATCCCACTTGTTGTCGGAGAGCGACGGCGCTGTCCAGTTGAGGATTATCTGTCCATTCTCGGTCTGTGCAGCGAGATTGACGGGGACGGGAAAGCTGTTCTTCCTCACGGCCACGGATTTCTGCACGGAGTTGTTGTCGGTGGCATCCATGTCGGGGGTGTATTTCACCACCGCCTGTACTGTTACGTGACCGGGAGTCATGGCCGAGAAGGT
>URZG01000054.1 GCA_900552325.1 uncultured Porphyromonadaceae bacterium
CCGATGCGCAGAACTCCGGCAAAGCCGCCAATCCCGCTCCGCCGCTGGCCTCGAAGAATCCTTCTCCGGCTAAAGTGAAGGAGGAGAAGAAGGGGCCTACAAAAGAGGAGATAGCCGCCGACAAGGCCCGTCAGGAGGCCAAACGTCAGGAACAGGCCAGGAAAACAGCCGACGATGCCACTCGCCGGGCTTTCGGGCGCGACAAGGATGCCGCCGGTACCGGAAAAGCCGGGCAGGCCGACGGAAATTCGGCGAACGGCGACTATGTGGGACTCGTAGGGAGCGGCGTGAAAGGGCGCTCGCTCGAAAAGTGGACTACCGTGCGCTCCACCAAGACCGGCAAGATCGTGGTCCGCGTGACTGTGGACTCCGAGGGTAAGGTCACTTCGGCCAGCTATTCCGCCGCAGGTTCGTCGGGAAGCGCCGCCGCCGATGTGGCCATGCGCCGCAAGTGCGAGGAAGCTTCGCGCAAATGCCAGTTCTCACGTATCGAGGGATCGAAACCCGCCACCGGCACCATTATCTGGAACTTCCGGTGAGGCCGCAGTGTTTACAAGTGTAGAGAGTATAAAAGCCGAATAACTGAAAATTCCTAAAAATCACAATATTATGGCTGAAATCAAAACCATAGGCATACTTACTTCCGGCGGCGATGCCCCGGGTATGAACCCCGCCATCCGCGCCGTGACACGCGCCGCCATCTTCAGCGGCTTCAAGGTGAAAGGCATCTACCGCGGTTATCGCGGCCTGCTCACCGATGAGATCGTGGAGTTTTCCACCGCCAACGTGTCGAACATCATACAGCGCGGCGGCACAATCCTCAAGACCGCCCGCTGCAAGGAGTTCCGTACTCCCGAGGGGCGTCAGCTGGCCTACGACAACCTGCGCCGCCACGAGATCGACGCCCTGGTGGTGATCGGCGGCGACGGCTCTCTGTCGGGCGCGCGTATCTTCGCCAATGAGTTCAACCTCCCGATCATCGGTCTGCCCGGCACCATCGACAACGACCTCTATGGTACGGACACCACCATCGGTTACGACACGGCGCTGAACACCATCATGGAGTGCGTCGACAAGATCCGCGACACCGCCACAAGCCACGAACGTCTGTTCTTCGTGGAGGTGATGGGACGCGACGCCGGATTCCTCGCCCTCAACGGCGCTATCGCCGCCGGAGCCGAGGCCGCTATCATCCCGGAAATCTCCACCGAGACCGACCAGTTGGCCGAACTTATCGAGAACGGTTTCCGCAAGAGCAAGAACTCTTCGATAGTCCTGGTGGCCGAAAGCCCCGTGACCGGCGGCGCCATGGGTATCGCCAAACGTGTGGAGGAGGAGTATCCGCAGTACGATGTGCGTGTGTCGATCCTCGGCCACCTGCAGCGCGGCGGCTCACCGACGGCCCACGACCGTATCCTGGCTTCGCGTATGGGTGCCGCGGCTATCGACGCCCTGCTTGACGATCAGCGCAATGTGATGATCGGCGTGAAGAATGACGAGATTGTCTATGTGCCTTTCACACGCGCCATCAAGAACGACAAGCCCATCAACCGCGAACTGCTCAACACACTGCGTCGTCTCTCAATCTAAACCGATGTAAATGAGCGTGATAAAATATTTGCTCGGACGCCTTGGCCGCTCTCTTGAACTGAGGGCGGCCTTCGGTGTGTTATGTGTGGTGATGACGACAGCCCTTCTGGCAGGGTGTGGTTCCGGGCCGGAGTTCCGTGTAGACGGACTCGTGAAAGGGCTGGGAACGCAGAACCTCCAGGTGGTATATTATGCCGACGGCGCTTTCCAGCAGGTGTCGGCCCCGGCTATCGACGGCAAGTTCTCGGCCATAGGGCGCACCGACGGGCCTACGTTGGTGTGGGTCTACAATAACGCCGGGTCGCTGGTCGGACGGTTTGTTGCCGACCGAGGCGACGCGTTGAATGTGGAGTTCTCGGTGACGAATCCGCTGGAGGTGAAGCTGAAAGGCAACGACGAGTCGGAACGGCTGGCTAAGTTTATCACCGACAATGCCGCCCTTCTGGCCAAGGTCAACCGCGCTTCGCAGAACTCCTCAGGTTCTACCCGCGCCACCACCGCCGACCGGTACGCACTCAACGAGGCTGTGGCGCGTTTCGTGCGCCGCAACAGTTCGTCGGCTGCCGCCGCCGCGGTTCTTACCGAATTTTTCTGGCTCGACGAGTCTACGCGCGCGCAGGCCGTGGAGCTTCTTGAGATGATTGACGAGGATGAACGTCCGGAGAATATCGTGCGCTCCTTTTCGTATTCTCTCGCCGAAACGGAATTTCCGGATTCACTGCTTACGGCGCGCCATTCCCCTCTGCGCGGAGGACTGCGACTTGTCTCGGACCGCGGACGGGGCCATGATTCGCTCTCGGTGCGAAAAGACCCCCGCACACTTCTGATATTCAGCGACGAACATTCGCGCCGGAGCGATTCGGTTTCCAATCTCGTGAAGACCCTCTCTGCCCGTGCCGGCGTGAGACTCGCCGACATATCTTTCGACGGCGACACCGTGGCCTGGCGCCGCTCCATCGGTGATGCCGGCGATGCCTCGATGCTGCGTTTCTGGGCGCAGGGCGCTGCCTCCACTCCGGGTATTGAGCCGCTGCGCGTCGGGCGCCTCCCGTTCTTCGTGGTATGCGATTCCACCGCCCGCATCCTTTACCGCGGCTCCTCCTCCTCAGCCGCCCTCCGCGCCATAAAATAATATTTACAAGATCCTTACAATAAAGATATGCCTAAGACGGATGACGCTGTGTTGGTGAAATGTCAGGCCGCTGCGCTGCAGGGGATTGACGCTATCGGTGTGACGGTGGAGGTTATGGCCACCAAGGGCTTCCTCACCACTATGGTCGGACTGCCCGACACCGCCGTGAAGGAGAGCAACGAGCGCATCCATTCGGCGCTGACGGCCTGCGGATACGCGTATCCGCGTCGCAAGCTGGTGGTAAACCTCGCGCCTGCCGACGTGCGAAAGGAGGGTTCGGCCTACGACCTTCCTATCGCGATGGGGATTCTGGGGGCCGACAGGCAGATTCCGGCCGAGGCGCTGGGGCAGTTCCTGATTATGGGCGAACTGTCGCTTGACGGCACGCTCCTCCCCGTGAAGGGGATTCTGCCGATGGCCATAATGGCGCGGTCCAGGCAGCTGCGCGGCATGATAGTGCCGGTGGAGAACGCCACGGAAGCGGCTGTGGTGAACAATCTCGAAGTTTATGGCTGTCACACGATAAAGGAGGTAGTGGAACTGCTGAAAGGGGAGTCGCCGCTGCGGCCTACGGAGGTGAACACCCGCGAGGAGTTCGGACGTGCGTTTACCCACTTCGATTTCGATTTTTCCGACGTCAAGGGGCAGGAAACGGTGAAAAGGGCCATAGAGGTGGCGTGTGCCGGGGGCCACAACCTGCTGATGGTGGGGCCTCCGGGGGCGGGAAAGTCAATGATGGCCAAGCGCATCCCTTCGATCCTGCCTCCGCTGACCCTCGGCGAGGCGCTGGAAACCACCAAGATACACTCCGTGGCGGGAAAACTCAAAGGGGGTTCCAAGCTGATGACTCACCGGCCTTTCCGCGCGCCGCACCACACCATCTCGCCGGTGGCGCTGGTCGGCGGCGGGTCGAATCCCGTGCCGGGGGAGATCTCTCTTGCTCACAACGGCGTGTTGTTCCTTGACGAATTTCCTGAATTTTCCCGCACAGTTCTGGAAGTGATGCGGCAACCCTTGGAAGACAGGCATATAAATATCTCGCGTGCCAAATACTCCATCGACTATCCGGCGGGGTTCATGCTTGTGGCGTCGATGAATCCGTGTCCCTGCGGCTATTACAATCATCCCACCAAGGAGTGTACCTGCTCGCAACTGCAGGTTCAGCGCTACCTTTCGCGCATCTCGGGGCCGCTGCTCGACCGTATCGACCTCCAGGTGGAGATACTGCCGGTGCCGTTCCGCGACCTCCAGGAGATGCGTCCGGGCGAATCGTCGGAGGCGATACGCGCCCGCGTGGTGCGTGCCCGCGAGATACAGGCACAGCGCTTCGCCGCTTTCCCGGGCATCCACTCCAACGCGCAGATGACCCCCACCATGCTGGCACGCTTCGCCCGGCCCGATGATGCGGCGATGTCAATCCTGGAACGGGTAATGCTCAAATATGATATGAGCGCACGCGCCTACGACCGCATCCTGAAGGTGGCACGTACTATCGCCGACCTCGACGGCGCCCCCGAAATCTCCACTCCCCACATCACCGAAGCCGTCTCCTACCGCTCCCTCGATCGCTCCTCCTGGGGCCTGAAATAAATCCGGTGTGTACACAGCCAAATAACTGATAGCGTTAATTTATTATGACCAAGGATGAAACATTGATGATCAAAGGAGTTGCCATTCTCCTGATGATTTTCGGCCATCTCTTCAATCAGTGGGATGAAGTAGCGCACATGCATCATCTTCTTACGATTGATGGGGAGCCGTTGGTCAAGATTCTGATGCACCTGAGTAGCCCTATGCATATTTTTCTTATGGCAGGAGGTTATGGTATGTATATGGTGTGGAAAAAGGGGGATACGAACCGTTGGCGTCGTATTATAAAACTGATAGTTCATTATTGGGTTATACTTATCGTGTTCCTTACGCTGGGACATTTTCTTAAGCCTGAAATTTATCCCGGACGCGTGTCGGAGCTTGTAGGTAACTTTTTAGGGATCAATACCTCGTATAACCATGAGATGTGGTTCCTTTTTCCCTATATCGTACTGGGATTAATAAGTCCTTTTATCTTCCGGCTTACCCGTAAGCTCCCATGGTTTATACTTCTACCGGGTGTGATATTCGGTTATTTGGCTTATCGTGCATATTTTGACAGCAAGGGTTGGTGGTTTGTACATGTCAACTTTTTGACTTACAATTTCTACCGACTTATACAGCTGATACCATCATTCATTATAGGTGCTGTATTCGCACGTGAAAATTTCTTTGAGTTATTAAAATCAAATGCCGCAAAGATTCCGGGAATCAAATGTTGGTCATGGGTAGCCCTTGGCACCTGTCTGATATTGTGTTGCATGGGTATCTATTATGCGTATCCATATACGCTGGTAGCACTCCTTCTAATTGTGCCTATACCGATGGCTGTAAAAACTGTATTGATTTCCTTCGGAAACCGGTCTATGGATATGTGGATGATACATACGTGGTTGTGTTATTATCTTTTCCACGATGAAATTTATGGCATAGGATATCCGGCAGCGATATTTCTGGTTTTGACGGCTATTACTTATGTATCGGCCATAGTGGCAGATGGAATATCGGGGTATATTTTGAAGAAACTGTATCGAGCGCGGCAGGAAACTGTGGTACCGGTTAACGAAGGGTTGTTAGAAAAAAAGGAGGACAAAAAATAATCCGTGCGACTGGGTAGTAAGTGCTATGAGGATGCAGGTATATTAAACAACCATATTGAATGGAGAGGAGAATGTGTACATCTACGGCGGTGGCTTCTCCCCCCTTTCAGATGAGGCGATGCTGACCGGGGGAATGTCAGATCGCCATTTTAAAAGGGAGCAGCCGTTCGAATATTGAATCGCCAACCATCTTCAGATGCACGCTCACTGAGCCGTCGTCCTTGGAGATAAAGATGATGGATGCGCGCAGAACTATAGCTACTGTTTCATCGAGATTTACTATTGCATGGATGTTGCGCACTGGGATGTGGTGAAACGGAGAATTGTTATCCACAGATCCGAGTACAAGGTCGGAGCCGTCAATCTCCACCCCGGCTTCGAAGGGGAGCTGTTCAAACAGAAGTGGTATGTCGAGTTCGTCGGGGGATGCGGGGCGTTTTTTGTATTTTTTGTAGATGGATTCTATAGCTTTTTTCTGTATCATAATCGTTCCTGAGTTTTGGTGAGTTTCAATCATCTAACATTCCCGCTATAGAATTTGTTGATGCAAAAATCCGCGAAAATTAAGAAAAATCGTGTACACACGAAAATGTGTTTAATTTGTAACCGACTTGTACGAGAATCGTTATTTTTATACTGCCGTCAGTCATGAATCATTCCTTGGTGTCGCTGACAAGAAGGGCTGTGGCTTGGGCTGCGATCCCTTCGCCGCGTCCGGTGAAACCGAGGTGTTCGGTTGTAGTGGCCTTTACCGATACACGGTCGGACGGAAGTCCCAGGTCGGCGGCTACATTATCTATCATCCGGGGTATGAACGGCAGGAGTTTCGGCGCCTGGGCTATTATGGTGACGTCAACGTTTACCGGTCGGAACCCTTTTTCAGCGGCAAGCTCCGCGGTGCGTCTAAGCAACACGCGCGAGTCGGCACCTTTGTAGCGTGGATCTGTATCGGGGAAATGATAACCTATATCCCGGAGGGCGCACGCGCCGAGGATAGCATCGCAAAGAGCATGGAGCGCCACATCGGCATCGCTGTGCCCGAGCAGCCCGTGTGTGTGCGGCACTTTCACCCCGCAAAGCACAAGGTCCCTTTCGGGAGCGAAGCGGTGCACATCGAATCCGTTTCCGAGTCTGTACATGGTCCGTGGTGTTTTATGGTATCAGCGGCGGCGCCCGAAAAGGTCGCGCAGGCCGTCCATATCGAAAGAAAGGGTGAAACGCAGCGTCTGGTCGAGAGGGGAGGTCTGTGCGGTGGCGAGCATATAGGAGGCATCGAGGCGCACGATGTTCAGCGAGAAGCCTGCACCGAAGCCGAAGTACTGGCGGTTCCCCTTGTAGGCGCTCTCGTGGTAGTAACCTGCGCGCACGAAGAACTGCTGGTTGTAGTTGTATTCAGCGCCGATGGAGTACTGTATCTCGCGGAGCTCCTCTTTTAATCCGCCGGGAGCGTCGGAAAATGATTTGAAGATGCCGGTGATTGGCGACATGTTCTGCCAGTCCTCGTATGCTTTCTCGTATGCGCGCTGGTCCTCCTGGCCGTCGGCATCGAGATAGTCGCTCTGACGTGGCTTGGAGGGAACGAGGAGCTTGTTGAGGTCGAGCGATACCGCCAGATTGTGGTAGTCGGCAAGGGGGAACATGAAAGTGGTGCCGAGCCGGAGATTGGTGGGTAGGAAAGCCGGACGGTTGCCGTTGTCGTATGACACCTTTGTACCGATGTTGGAGATGTTCCAGCCCCAGGACCACTGGCATTCGTTCTGCCCCACGATGGGGTATGTGGTGAAATAACCTGCGATATCGGCGGCCACGGCGGAGGCGCCTGTCGACTGGTCGCCGGCGTATGAGGAAGAGAATCCGAGGTCAGAGTAGATATAGCGGAACACAACGCCCATCGAGAATTTCTCGGAGAGTTTGCGCGAGTAACCCACGTCAACCGAAAGTTCGTAAGGCTGGAGCGAAGTCGTTACGTTGGCCACATCCTGCGAATTCACTTCGCCGAGCGAGAAATAGCGGAGCGATGCCGAGATGGCCTGGTTGTCGCCTGAGCCGATCTTCCAGTACCCGGCGAGATTTGCCAGGAAAATATCGTTGACGAGTTTACGCAGCCACGGAGTATAGCTGAGCGAAACGGCTGCCTGCGAATATGCGAAGGCATATTTTGAGGGGTTCCAGAACTGGGAGTTGGCGTCGGGGTCGGTGGCCGCGCCGAGATCACCCAGTGAAGCGCCTCGGGCGTCGGGAGCGATACCCAGAGAGGTCACACCCGTCTCTATGGGGTTAAACTCGTTTTTAATGGCGTTTTCAGCCCTGGCTGCAGGAGAGGTGGCGGCCAGCAGGGCTACACCGGCAATACCGGCGGATATGGCGTGTTTGAGCGTCTTTGTCATCGTGATAATTTTATGGCGCGGGGCATCAGCCCTCTATCTTATAATAACTGAATTTCTCCCTGATTATTGTGTGGATAGTTCTGGTGTGATGACGGGGGATGGTAAGAGGGATTACTGCTGTGATATCCTGAGTTGATGCAGGGGGGTGGCGCCCAGCAGGGCGGCTGCCTCGGAATATGAGCTGTAGAAAGAGCCGGTTATCCGTGCGCAGCCTGCGAGAATCAGCATTTCGGTGAGGGCGTGGCGCATCCCGGACGGGGTGCGTCGGTCGGCTGTCGCGGTGGATGTGACTATTTTCCCGGGAAAACGGGCGTGAAAGAGGTGCTTTACCTGATCGTCGTCGGTAGCGAGATATATTTTTCGGGCCGGATTAAGTGAAAACTCCTTCTCGGCCTGTGTCAGAAAGGCTTCGACGGGGGATTCCGTTATCGCCACAGTGTTGTCTGTACGCCTTATATGGAAGCCCGTGGCATCCTTGCCCAAAAGAACAAGCACTTTGTCAGCTTCGGTACGAACGGCTTCGACGGGATGGAAAAGGCGCCGGTAGCTGTTGTCGTCGCAGGGATAGAAAAAGGTACCGGCGCGGAGCAGTACGGCGCCGCGCGCCGATTGTACGGAAGCCAGGATTTCCGTGGCGTTTTCGGTCCGGAGGGTATCATCGTCGGAGTAGACGGCGGAAAATTTGCCTGCGCGCAGAAGAGGCGAAAGATACAGGTTGCGTTTACGTGCAGGGCGGTAAAGCCACAGGGCTTTGGCCTCCGGTATATTTGCGATTTCTATATCTGCAGGGATAGGGATGAAAAGATCATCAAAGCAGGCGGAGAGTTCCCGGTTGACCGGCCACAACACCTTGAGAGGGCGGCCACTATCCTGCGCGAGCGCCATTGCTGAGGCAATGGCGCGCATACGGTTGGCAAGCCCTCCGAGGGTGAGTAAGGTGAGCGGGGCTGGCATCGTTCTGTATTATTACAGGCGTTGTAGGGGGGCGAGTATCTCCATCAGCCGTTCATGCCCGAGTTTGCGCTCTGTTTCGAGTGTGGTGCATAGTGTCATGGCCAGAGAGGCCACGGCGGGATGCGAGAAAAGTTTATGGAAGTAGCTGTAAGCCTTGGAGAAGAGTGCCTCAACTTCCGCCGGAGTAAGATCGGCAGTCTCGCGTCCCTCTTCCTCAAGGGAGCGAATGAGACTTTGGCGCATCTGGGGTGTGATCTCAGTGTTCTGGCGCACCAATGCGCGGCACAGGAGGTTTGATATCAGGAGGCCTGTGGCGAGCTGGAATTTTTCCACGGCATCGTTCCATGTCTCACGTGGAGATGATTTGGGACTGCGTATCATGAAGAATTCAGGATACAGCGCCATCCCGAAATCAGCGGGGGCATCGATGTCGAGCGCACGCAGATAGCGGTCGCTTTCCCATACCACCATAGCCACCGCCATGCCGCCCAGACCGAAAGCCCGGTCGGTTGTATCGGTGTATTTTAGAGTCGTCATCAGTTAACAATGAGTATTTTCGTTACGGCGCCGGAAGAAGAGCCTGTGGCGTTCTGCGACGCAAATACGTAATAGACCCCCGACGGCACACGTTCACCGGCGGTGTTGGCGCCGTCCCAGATGAACATGCCTCCGTTGGAGCGTCCCTGAGCCACGACGTTCCCGGCGGCATCGGCGATTTTCACGAGAGAATCGTTCATCAGCCCTTTTACCGTGATCCAGCCTGAATAATCGGGCCTTACAGGATTGGGGTAGGCATATACGTCGGAATAGTCGTCGTTGCCCGGCGCGGTTTCGGAACTATATTCCATCAGGCCGTTCTCAAGACCGAACCATACGGAGTTGGAATTGGGGTCACAGGCCACAGCTGCGACACGGGTATAAGGGAGCGGGGAATTATCCTGGGTATATTGGGCGAGGATCTTGTCGCCGGCGGCATTAAGCAAAATAGCACCTGAAGAGGTGGCGAGCCACTTGTTGTTGGCCGCGTCGACACTCATGCCATAGACTTGTGCGCCGTCGGCAAGGTAGTCGGCAAGATTGGTTCCGTCATTACGAGGAATCTTTATTCGGGTGAACTGGGCTGAGTTGCCGAGTTCCGCAACATCTGGTTTCCCGAAGTTGAACACGACACAGTCGCCGGCACCCCAGATATTGCCGTCCTTATCTTCGGTGAATGAGGACCATACACATTCGGGTGTGTTATTATCCTGATCATAAACTGTCTCAACTACATTCCACACGTCATCCGATACAGATGAAGTGCCTTTCGAGTCGACAAAGATTATGTTGGGTACCCAATAACATTTAGCCATCACAACGATGTTGGATTTTTTGCAGGCATATACACGCGAGGATCGTTCCTGGTGTGCGGCGCCGTTGTATCCGGGCACCACTTTCTGAACGTCTTCGGCAGTAAAAGTGGATGGGTCTTTGGCTATGTTTTCAGCAGAAATACAATATAAGCCAGTGTTTGAGTGTACTATCCAAAGATTTCCTTTCCCATCGAAGTCAATGTCAGCAATATATTCTACCTGTGCGGTGCCGTTCTGTCCTTTCCAGCCGTACTTATATTGGGCTGTCCATTCCCCATTGTCTATGCGGATGAGGCCCTGGCCCCATGTCGCAATGAAATAAGAATTTTCTGTACCGGGAATTTTAACTGTACGCTGGGTGTTTATATTTCCCCAGGGGCAACTGGCAGAAGGTGTCACATCCTTTATCTTGCCGTTTTCGATTACTATGATTCTGGCAGGTTTATATATCTGGCTGTGGCTGAATAGCTGGTCGAGGTTGCGGTGCGAGGCGGTGATTACATTGTCGGGGGTGAGGGTGAGGTTGCGGATGTCGGCCAGGGTGAGTTCGGAGCCGGCGAAACGGTCGTGGAGGGTGACGGGTTCGGAGCCGGTAAGGTCGAACTCGGCCACGCCAGCGGTGCCGGCGCTCCATACGGAAGCTGCCCCGGTATCGGCTGAGTAAAGTTCTCCTTTGAGCGATGCGGGGATGGCGATGCGGGTCGTTTCCCCTTCGCTGTCAATGCGGTATATGGCATCGGGGGTGAAGAAATTCGCCGAGCCGTCGGAATTTCCGCGCA
>URZG01000055.1 GCA_900552325.1 uncultured Porphyromonadaceae bacterium
GGACTGCGACATAGCGGCCACCGCCTGGGCCACGGCTTTCATCTGCTTGCCGAATTTCGGGCCGAGTTTCTTGAAGTCGGGTTTGATGCGTTTCACAAGTATACCCTCGTCGGAGGCCACGAACTTCAGATCTTTCACATTGACTTCCGACAGGATCAGCGGTGCCATAGCCTCGATAGCCTGGCGCTGGCGGTCGGAAACGACAGGAATCATCAACGTCTGGAGCGGCTGACGCACCTTGATGTTGACCTTGCGGCGAAGCGAGAGCACCAGCGAAGTTATAACCTGGGCCAGACGCATACGCTCTTCAAGATCCTTGTCGATAAGCGCCTCGTCTACGGCGGGGAAATCTGTAAGATGCACCGAACGCACCTCCTTACCCTCTTCCGCAGCCATCGGCGCGGTAAGGTCCATGTAAAGTTTGTCGGCATAGAACGGCGAATAGGGCGCCATCAGTTGCGCTACAGTCACCAGACATGTATGGAGGGTCTGATAGGCAGCCAGTTTGTCGTCGGACACGCCGCCGCCCCAGAAACGTTTGCGGTTGAGGCGCACATACCAGTTGGAGAGATTGTCGTTCACAAATTCGCTTATCTCGCGGGCGCCACGGGTCAGATCATAATCGTCAAGAGCCGTCTGCACGTTCTTCACGAGAGTGTTCAGCAACGACAGGATCCAACGGTCGATTTCCGGACGTTCAGCCACGGGAATCTGCGGCTCGGCTCCGGTAAAGCCGTCCACGTTGGCATAAAGCGCCAGGAAAGAATATGTGTTGTAGATTGTCGCGAAGAGTTTGCGTGCCGACTCCTCTACGCCCTTGTTGTCGAATTTAAGATTATCCCAGGGGGAAGAGTTGGCTATCATATACCAGCGCACGGGATCGGAACCATAGGTTTCTATGGTATCGAACGGGTTCACGGCATTGCCGAGGCGTTTAGACATCTTGTTGCCGAACTTATCGAGCACCAGGCCGTTCGAGATCACGGCCTTATAGGCCACCGAATCGAAAATCATCGAGGCGATGGCATGCAGCGTGAAGAACCATCCGCGGGTCTGGTCCACACCTTCGGCAATAAAGTCGGCGGGATAAAGCTCGCCCGAGTCAAGCCCCTCCTTGTTCTCGAAAGGATAATGTATCTGGGCGTAAGGCATAGAGCCGGAGTCGAACCACACGTCGATAAGATCGGTCTCGCGATACATCGGTGTGCCGTTGTCAGAAACCAGTACTATATCGTCAACGTACGGACGGTGGAAGTCCACTCGCTCATAGTTCTCGGCTGAATAATCGCCCGGAACGAAGCCTTTGGCCTTCAGAGGATTCTCTTTCATAACACCGGCGGCGACAGACTTCTCGATTTCATCGTAGAGCTGCGCGGCCGACTCTATGCATATCTCGGCTGAACCGTCTTCGGTACGCCAGATGGGGAGAGGAGTACCCCAATAACGGGAACGCGAAAGGTTCCAGTCCTGAAGGTTCTCCAGCCATTTGCCGAAACGGCCCGCGCCGGTGGCTGCCGGTTTCCATTTGATAGTCTCGTTGAGCTCCATCATACGCTCGCGGGCGGCAGTAGTACGGATAAACCAGCTGTCAAGCGGGTAATAGAGCACCGGTTTGTCCGTGCGCCAGCAATGCGGATATGAGTGCACATGCTTCTCAATTTTGAAGACCAGGCCGTTGGCTTTAAGCCACATGCAGATCTCAACATCAAGAGTCTCGTCCTCCTCACTCTTCGCCGGGTCGTAAGCGTTCTTTACATATTTGCCCTGCCAGGGGGTGTATGCCTCGACGTCGACACTGTTCTTCACGAAATCCTCGTCAAGATCGGAAATCAGGAAGAAACGGCCGGTGAGGTCAACCATCGGACGCACGTTTCCGTCCTTGTCAATGAGGGTCAGCGGCGGTACGCCGTTCTGACGCGAAACACGAAGGTCATCTGCGCCGAACGTGCCTGCAATATGCACGATACCCGTACCGTCCTCGGTTGTCACATAGTCGCCCGGGATTACGCGGAAAGCACCTTCGCCCGGATTCATCCAGGGGATAAGCTGCTCGTATTTCATCCCTGTGAGGTCAGTGCCCTTTACTGTGGCCACAACCTCGAAAGGTATCAGTTTGTCTCCCTTGTTGTATGCGTCAAGAGCCATACCCTCAGCCTTGGGGTTGAAGTAAGACCACATACGTGCGGTAGCGAGTACCACGGTCTCAGGCTCGCCGGAATAGGGATTGTAAGTGCGCACGACCTTGTATTCGATATCGGGCCCGACGCAGAGCGCGGTATTCGAGGGGAGAGTCCACGGTGTGGTAGTCCATGCCAGGAAATATGCCTCGCCCCACCCTTTCATGTAATCGGCCGGTTCCGGTATACGGAACTGCGCAGTGCAGGTGGTGTCCTTTACATCGCGGTAACATCCCGGCTGGTTGAGTTCATGTGTGCTCAGACCGGTTCCGGCAGCCGGAGAGTAAGGCTGGATAGTATAGCCCTTGTAAAGGTATCCCTTTTTGTGAAGCTGCCCGAGAAGCCACCACACCGATTCGATATAACGGTTGTCGTAGGTTATATAGGGATTGTCAAGGTCAACCCAATATCCCATCATATCGGTGAGATTCGACCACTCTTTGGTGTATTTCATCACCTCGCGGCGGCAGGCGGCATTATAGTCGTCAACCGAAATTTTCTTTCCGATATCCTCCTTGGTGATGCCGAGCGATTTCTCCACACCGAGTTCCACGGGAAGACCGTGCGTATCCCATCCGGCCTTGCGCTTTACGTGGAATCCCTTCATAGTCTTGTAGCGGCACACGATATCCTTGATGGTACGTGCCATTACGTGGTGGATGCCGGGCATACCGTTGGCCGAGGGAGGCCCCTCATAGAAAACAAACGAAGGGGAGCCCTCGCGCTCCTTCATACTCTGGCGGAAGAGATCCTGCTCACGCCATCTGGCGAGCACCTCTTTGTTGATATCTGAAAGATTGAATTTGTTGTATTCCGCGAATCTCATCGGGGTGATGTATGTTTATGTTATTTTACCGCAAAGGTAAGAATTTTTTTAGTTAATTATGCCGTAAAGCGGCATTGAACTTACGGAGAGCGCCCTGATCGTCTCGGGGGTAAGACGTCTCACCGACAACAGGTAAAGGGAGGCGTCATACCCCTCGCCTGGAAGCAAGGTATTCAGCCTTACCCTTCCGGCGCAATGGAGTATGTTTCCGTTGCCGGCGTAGAAACCCACATGGGTCACCTTCCGTGTCGAGGAATTGCCGAAGAAAAGAAGATCACCGGGGAGCAGCCTGTTCAGAATATCCGCAGGTACACTTTCACCGGCCTTACGTTCGTAGATCAAGGTTCCGATCTTTGCCTGCTGCGATGCATCGCGAGGCAGAAGGATGCCGAAACGGTAGAACTGTGTCTGGGTAAAACCCGAACAATCGACGCCAAGCACCGAAGTACCGCCCCATAGATAGGGCGTGCCCATCATGGAATATCCGTTGGCCACCGCCTTCGACGGCGCGTCATCCGCTGCTTCATCAGCCCAGACAGAAAAAGGTTCCACAGCATCGTTACGGATATAACCCTCGCGTCCATCAGGCAGCTTGGCCTTGATGAAATCCGGATTCTCCGAATCGCCGGTCACTTCAAGAATGGCACCGGGGAGCACGTCGGCTACACGTTCTGACCATTTTTCCTGCGGATTGAAATGGAGCCACTGACGGTCAGGAGATGTAACCACTACCCTTTCAGACTTACGCCACGCGTTCATGGCGGCATTGTCAAGCTCGCGCAGCGAGTTGCTCCTTATGTGTCCCTTGTACCCCTCGGGGGTCTCCACATATATCCAGGAACCCTGACGCGAAAGCACTTTAAGAGGAGTACCGGTAACCACCTGCGACACCAGTTCGGAAGCATGGCCCGGCTTACCGCGCAGATTGGCCACCGAGACTGTCGGCAGTGCGTACTGCGCAGAAACCGTTGCTGCGGCCAACATCATCATCGCCGCTATGGCAGCCTTGCGGATCCCCATATCAGGCGAGCGATGCGATTACGTCCTTGATCTGGGCGGCCAGTTTCTCAGCCTCCTTCATAGTATGGGCCTCGGAGTATATCCTGATGATCGGCTCGGTGTTGGACTTGCGCAGATGTACCCACGATTCGGGGAAATCAATCTTCACACCGTCGATGTCGGTTATACGCTCGCCGGAAAATTTCTTTTTGACGGCGTCGAGAATGGCATCCACGTCGATCTCCTCGGTAAGCTGTATTTTGTTTTTGGCGATGGCGTAGGCCGGATAGCCGGCTTTCAGCTCACTTACCTTCTTGCCGCTCTTGGCAAGGAGGGTAAGGAACATTGCCACGCCCACGAGTGCGTCGCGGCCGTAATGGGCGGCGGGGTAGATCACGCCGCCATTCCCCTCGCCACCGATAACCGCACCGGTGCGTTTCATCTCGCTGACAACGTTCACCTCGCCCACGGCAGCGGCGGAATATGTGCAGCCATGTTTCTCGGTGACATCGCGCAAAGCACGGGAAGAACTGAGATTCGAAACGGTCGAACCGGGCGTGTGCGAAAGGATATAGTCGGCGACTGCCACAAGGGTGTATTCCTCCACGAACATCTCGCCGTTCTCCATTACGATGGCAAGACGGTCCACGTCAGGATCCACAACGAAGCCCACATCGGCGCGACCCTCCTTCATGAGGTCGGCGATCTGGGTGAGATTTTCAGGTATGGGCTCAGGGGTATGGGCGAATCGGCCTGTTGCCTCGCAGTTGAGTTCGATGATGTTTTTCACTCCGAGCGCACGCAGAAGCTGCGGTATGGCGATACCGCCCACGGAGTTTACGGCATCTACAGCCACAGTGAAATCAGCCTTTGCGATGGCATCCGTATCCACCAGATCAAGAGCGAGCACCTCACGGATATGGCGCATGGTCCAGGTATCGTCATTATAGACCTTACCAAGTTTATCCACGGTGACGAACTCGAATTCTTCGGCCTCGGCGATACGGAGCACCTCTTTACCCTGCTTGTCATTGAGGAATTCACCGTCGGCGTTGAGAAGCTTCAGTGCGTTCCACTGCATGGGGTTGTGCGAGGCGGTGATGATAATGCCGCCTGCAGCACGGTTGCCGGTGACGGCGATCTCCGTGGTAGGAGTGGAGGCAAGACCGATGTTGACCACATCGAAGCCCATAGAGCAAAGGGTAGCGGTGACGATATCGCTCACCATCGGACCGGAGAGGCGTGCATCGCGCCCTACAACTATGATGTTCTCTTTTCCACCGACATTCTCCTTTTTGATGAGAGTGGCGTATGCGGCGGTAAATTTCACGATATCCACGGGACTCAGCCCGTCGCCGGCATGGCCGCCGATTGTGCCGCGGATGCCGGATATAGACTTGATCAAGCTCATTTCAATCTATCTGTTTTTTTAATTACTTACAGCATTGTAATAACGCACGTTATAGAGGAACGGCACCACCTCGGCCATCTCGGAAGAGACACCGTACTGCGATTTGATCACAAGATTGACCTCGCAGTCCATCCCCAGGTACTGAAGCGGCATCTGCAGTCCTGACCCCCACTGGGCGGAGGAGGTCAGGGTGTAGTTGCCGTAACGGAAAGAGGCCGAGCCGAGAGCCACGTTCGTGGCATTTCCGCTCCCCTCGGGGAGTTCGCCCGAAGCGGCATAAAGACGCAGATTCCAGCGGGTAAAGCGGAAGTAGACCAGTTCGTCGTCCTCCACTTTCACATCCGATCCCGGATCCAGCACCTGCATGAACACGTTACCTTCCTCATCGAGCATATAATACGGAGCATCAGGACCGACCTCGAACTTATTGTCCGCCGGGATAGTGGTCTCAACTATATTGTTGGCCAGAAACGTGTTCACGGCCTTGTTCTCTTCGGTAAGCAGCTGCGCATAGCTTTTTTTCTCCTTACAGCCGGAAAGCGCCGCCAATGCAGCAACCGCGACAACACATACCGAAATTATCGAGATATGTCTTTTCATCATAATTTATTGTAAATATTCGTCATATAACGGCATCAGACGCATAAACTCGTCCACGCACTCCTGAAGAGTGCCGTAAAATTCACCGCCGGCGGCATTTTTATGGCCTCCGCCGTTGAAATGCCGTTCACAGATCACATTTACCGGGAAATCCCCCTTGGAACGTGTCGACACCTTAATATAATCGGATTCCTCACGGAGGAAAACCGAATATGTGATGTCGGGGCAGGTCAAAGGTCGGTTAACCAGATCCTCCGTGTCACCTTTCTGGTAACGGTGGGCGTTGAGTTCGTCCCTCGTAAGGGTTATTAACGCGGCATGGTGTTCGGGATATACCGAGAATTTCTCGCTCATGGCGTAACCGTTGAGACGCAGCCGGTCTGGGGTATTGGTAAAATAAACCGAACGGTAAATCTCATCCTTGTCAATGCCGCGTTCGAGCAGCGATGCGATCGTGCGGTAGATCTGCGGTGAGTTGGACGCGTATGAGAAATTTCCGGTATCGGTCATCATCCCCGTATAGAGGCATATGGCCACATCCGTGTCGATAAGATCCCCGCGTCCCATCCTGTCAAGCACGAGATATACGAGAAGAGACGTCGAGGACGCCTCCGGATGGGAAATCATTATATCGGGAAAATCACCGGGAAAAAGATGATGGTCTATCATCACCTTCACAGCCGGCGATCCGAGTACGGCCTGCTCCATCAGATCCACCCTTTTCGTATCATTATAGTCGAGGGCGAACACCATATCGGCGTCCTTGAGCATCTTTGTCGCCGGGCGTTCATAGCGGGAGAACGGCATGATATCAGCCGCTCCGGGGAGAAATGTGAGATATTTCGGTGGAGTGTCGGGGGTGATCACCTTCACGCTCTTTCCCGCATTTTCAAGCGCGGCGGCAAGCCCGAGCGATGAACCCATGGCATCTCCGTCAGGCGAAAGATGACACGTAATCACCACTTTACGCACTCGCTGGAGCTCATGGCGAAGGCGCCCGATCGTATCTTTATTCAGTTTTACTTCATTCATATTCAGTCGGTAGGCCACGTCGGCACGACAAGGCACCATAGTCAAGATGCAAAATTACAAAATTCCCCGGAATTACACAAATGCGCTGCGGAGCACCCGATATTTTGAACATGACGCCTCCGCCTGATGTCTCTCCTCATCCGATTTTGATATAATTTTTGCGCAGTCTCTCGGATTTTTGCTACTTTTGCAGATAGAATCAACGATATGACCGACTTCAAAGAAGAAATCAGAAAAGCTGTGGATGTGCTCCGCCGGGGAGGTATAATTCTTTACCCCACTGATACAGTGTGGGGTATCGGTTGCGATGCCACCAATTCGGCGGCAGTACGGCGTATATATGAACTCAAGCGGCGCGCAGACCACAAGGCGATGATAGTACTGGTGGACTCCCTCGCGAAACTCGAACGCCATGCCGACGGAATTCCGGAGGTCGCCTACGATCTCATAGAGGCTTCCGAACGACCGCTGACGATTGTCTACGACCGCGGAATCGGTCTGGCTCCAGAGCTGCTTGGCCCTGACGGCTCAGTAGGCATACGGCTTACCCGCGAAGCCTTCTCGGCAGGGTTATGCCGCGCTCTCGGGCGCCCGCTGGTCTCCACGTCGGCCAATATAAGTGGCGAAAAAGCCGCCCGGTGTTTTTCCGAAATCTCCGAAGAGGTTACCGGTGGCGTGGATTTCATCGCTGACTACCGCCGCGACGAGGCTGCAGGTACTTCGCGACCGTCCTGCGTGATGCGCCTGGGAGAATCCGGACTTTTCAAAATACTGCGACCGTAACAGGATGAGAAGCGAGACAGCACAACGCATACGTTATCTGACCGGAGACTTTCTGGCCACCAACCTCGCATGGCTGATCTTCAACATAATCCGATACATAGATATCGATGACCTGCATCAGACGCAGTACAACTCACTGGAACATTTTCTTTCCTCCCCGACCGTCATTCTCGGACAGATTCTCTTTCCGGCACTGATGCTCGGAATCTTCTATCTATCGGGATATTACAATAATCCTTTTTTCAAATCACGAATAGAGGAACTGCTCAACACAATGGGCTCCACAGCTATAGGATGCCTTGTGATTTTTTTCATCGCGATAATCAACGACCCCATTCCGGACCGTCAAAGCAATTATATCCTCATACTCTGGCTGTGGGGACTCCAATGCGGCATTGTATGGTTCACACGTCTGTGCATCACCCAATATGGCATACACAAGATTAACCGCGGCTATTGGAGATTCCCCACCCTGCTCATAGGGGAATCGGAGGCGGTAGCGGATATTTACGGACGACTCGCGCGACGCTCACACCGTGACGGCTTCGATCTGGTCGGGATTGTCACCGTCGATACTCCCTCAGCGGCTGTATCGGGACTATCATTGCCCGCATACCCCCTTTCCGACATCGAGACCGTATGCCGACAGTTTGACATTAAGAACCTGATCGTGGCCACGAATGACAATGACCACCATGCCACACTCTCGCTGCTGAACCGTCTGTTCTCTCTGGAACTCCCCATCTTCATCTCCCCCACGCTGTTCCACCTTATCACCGGCAAACAACGGCTCCGGAATATTTCCGGCGAACCCCTCCTCGACATATCATCGCCGGCCATGAGCCAGAGCACGGCCAATCTCAAAAGATGGGGCGACGCGCTGGTGTCGGGTATTGCGCTGACCCTCCTCTCCCCACTTCTCGCCATAATAGCCATAACGGTGAAATTCAGTTCAAAAGGGCCGGTATTCTATCGCCAGGAACGGATCGGTTATCACAAAAAACCGTTCAAGATATTGAAATTCCGCACCATGCGCGCCGACGCCGAGCCCAACGGGCCTCAGCTTTCCACTACCGATGACCCGCGGATAACCCCGGTAGGGCGTATTTTGCGCAAATACAGGCTGGACGAACTGCCGCAGTTCTGGAATGTTCTTGTAGGTGAGATGTCGATCGTGGGACCACGCCCTGAGCGCGAATATTTCATACGTCAGATCATGGCCCGCGCACCGTATTACGCGCTGATACATCAGGTACGCCCGGGAATCACCTCCTGGGGGATGGTACGTCACGGGTATGCCTCCGACGTGGACCAGATGATCGACCGTCTTCAATACGATCTGCTTTATATCGCCAACGTGTCGCTTCTTGTCGATCTCAAGATACTCGTTTATACGGTCAACACCGTATTCACTGGCAAAGGTTTGTAATTCCGATACTTACAATTTTAAACTATAGTCTATTTTGCAGACACCTCTTTCAGCATACTCCCCAGCCCGGCGGCGCCTCCATAACTGGTGGCTGGTTTTTCTTATCTGGCGCGAACGCCACATCAAGGAGAAGACCCTGATCATAATCCTTTCCCTGGCAGTAGGGATAGTGGCCGGACTTGCGGCCATGGTTCTCAAATGGCTGATCCACTTTATATCCGGTGTCCTTACCTCCGGTGTCAGTATCGCGGGCGCCAACTACATCTACATCATTTATCCGGTGGTAGGAGTTCTGCTTGCCTGCTGGTATGTGCGCGTGGTGGTACGCGACAACATCTCGCACGGCGTCACCCGTGTGCTCTATGCGATCTCACAGAACAAAAGCCGACTGAAACCACACAACATGTACACTTCGGTGGTGGCATCGTCGGTGACCATAGGATTCGGCGGTTCGGTCGGCGCGGAGGGCCCGATTGTCTACACCGGGGCCGCTATCGGCTCCAATCTCGGACAGGCATTCCGTCTGTCGCCGCGAGTGCTGATGATCCTCGTAGGGTGCGGCGCCGCGGCGGGTATCGCCGGTATCTTCAAGGCACCCATCGCCGGTATGCTTTTCACCCTGGAGGTGCTGATGCTCGATCTCACCACAGTCACTGTCATGCCGCTCCTCATCTCTTCCATCACGGCGGCATCGGTAGCGTATATCTTCACCGGATATGACCTGGAGTTCTTCTTCGTGCAGTCGGAGCCTTTCGTTATCGGGCGACTGCATTATTTCGCGCTCCTCGGCATATTCTGCGGTCTGGTATCCCTGTACTTCACCCGGGTGATGAACCTGATGGAGAAATTTTTCTCACGCCTGCATGTGCAGTGGCGCAAGACACTCTTCGGAGGTCTCATACTGGCGGCGCTGATATTCCTCTTCCCTCCGCTCTACGGCGAGGGATACGGCTCGATCAACTCACTGCTCAACGGGGATCCCTCCTCTATTGTCGACGGCTCGATTTTCTACAGTGACCGCGCACAGACATGGTTCATAATCCTTTACATCGGCCTTATAATCCTGCTTAAAGGATTCGCGACATCGGCGACCAACGGAGCCGGCGGCGTGGGCGGCACATTCGCCCCCTCCCTCTATGTGGGGTGTATGACCGGATTCTTTTTTGCATTCCTCATCAATTCGCTCGGTCTCTTCCCCTCGGGCGCCGACCCTCTCTCTGTCAAAAATTTCGCCCTTATGGGTATGGCCGGCGTTATGGCCGGTGTCATGCACGCACCGCTTATGGGCATCTTCCTCACAGCCGAGATGACCGGGGGTTATGAACTGTTCCTGCGCTGCTGATAGTCTCCACTCTCTCATACGGCACCATACG